>JAGLOF010000209.1 GCA_023139105.1 bacterium | reverse complement strand
CTCACCATACTTTTAACATACAAGGCCATGCTCTTAAAAGAATCTCCCACGCAAGGAGTGAGAATGAATTTATCCCGTCGTGAGGCGTTGAAATGTATAGCAGCAGGCACTGCTACCATGGCACTGCCGGGCTGTGGTTTCAGGAGTTCAAAGCCCAATGTGGTATTCATCTTGGTGGATGACCTTGGCTGGAAAGATCTCGGCTGCTACGGGTCGACCTTCCATGAAACTCCCAACATCGATACGCTGGCAGCGGAGGGCGTGCGTTTTACTGATGCCTATGCGGCCAGCCCGGTCTGTTCGCCTACGCGGGCCAGCATTCTCACCGGCAAGCATCCTGCGCGGCTGCACATCACAGACTGGATTCCTGGAAATGACCCCAAGAACAGGCCGCTGCTTGGACCGCAGGATGAACACGCCATGCGCCTGGACGAGGTGACGTTGGCTGAATCGTTCAAAGAAGCTGGTTATGCCACGGGCTTCATCGGCAAATGGCATCTGGGTGGTGAAGGGTTTTATCCCCAGGATCAGGGTTTCGATGTGAATATTGCAGGCCATCATGCCGGTCATCCGGCGTCATATTTCTATCCCTATAAAAATCGTCACGGTCATTGGGATGTGCCGGATCTTTCGGACGGTAGTGAGGGAGAGTATCTGACAGACCGGCTGACGGATGAGGCTGTTGGATTTATTCAATCTAGAAAAGAACGCCCCTTTTTCCTTTATCTGTCGTACTACTCAGTGCACACACCCATTCAGCCAAAGCCGTCGCTGAAAGAGAAGTACGCAGCCAAGAAAGCAGCACTTTCCCCTTCGGATCTCCCTGAATATCGAAAAGAACAGGATGCCAAGACACGGTTGCGTCAGGACCATGCCGGCTATGCATCCATGGTACACGCCGTGGATGATGGCGTTGGACGTGTTCGGAGTGCATTGAAAGACCTTGGCCTGGATGATAATACAATCATCGTCTTCATGTCAGACAATGGTGGGCTCTCCACTATCCCCACGCCCGGACCGGCCTCGGTCTATCCGCTCAGAGCGGGCAAAGGCTGGGTGTATGAAGGGGGCATACGTGTGCCCATGATCATGCACTGGAAAGGGCATATCGACAAGGGGAAGACTTCGGATATACCGGTGATGAGCACGGATTTCTATCCCACGCTGTTAGCCCTGAGTGGATTGAAGAAACGACCGGATCAGCACTGTGACGGCGTGGATCTCGGCCCCATCCTCAAAGGAGAGGGTGCTGTCGACAGAGACTTTCTGGTGTGGCACTATCCTCACTATCACGGGTCACGGCATCGTCCTGCCAGTGCCATTCGTCAGGGAAAGTGGAAGCTTATCTACTGGTATGAGGATGGGCGGACAGAGCTGTACAATTTGAAAGATGATATCGAAGAATCTCATGATTTGGTTACGACACATCCGGAGCGGGCTGTGGCACTTCGGATAAAGATGATGGAGTGGCTGCGCTCAGTAGATGCGCAGATGCCGATTAGAAGACAAGACACAAAAGACAAATAGCTAGATCCAAAGTCCAAATACCAAAACCCAAAAGACAAATACCAAAAAGCAAAAAGCAAAAAGCAAAAAGCAAAAAGCAAATAAATCTTAAATTCTAACTCAAGATGGTTCGATGTTGATTTGAGTGGGTAAAGAATAAGAGACAAACTGAATTAGCCACGGATTAACACGGATCTACACGGATTTATGACAGAAAAGAGATGAAAATCATTAGTCATGAGTCCCAACAATAACAAACTTTTAAGCAGGCAATCCACTCTTGTTTTATGCTTTTTAAATCTGTGAAAATCCGTGTTAATCCGTGGCAAAATCTTTTTATCTACCCATACGATTCAACATAGAGCCCTCAAGATATTTTTTAGTTTTAGTAGATATATATGAAGAACCGGCTTCAATGGGAAGCCGGTTTTTTTTATAAACAAGTTTTTGAATTGGCCGGGGATCTTTGTATATTTTGGAGTTTGGGTTTGGAGTTTTGTATTTGGTATTTTCTTTTTGCTTTTTGCTTTTTGCTTTTTGGTATTTGTCTTTTGTTATTTGTTATTTGTCATTTGGTGCTTGTAATTTAGAGTATCTGGGGAGCAGTTGTTAATGCAGTTGAATGTTAATGGTGAAATTCATAAACATCAGGGAGACGGAAGCTTGATCTCTCTGTTGAAAGAGATGTGCGCCAGGCCGGAGCGTACGGCCGTAATGGTGAATGGGAAGGTTGTAAAACGTGTGGATTGGGATGGTGTACAGTTGAAAGACCTGGATGACGTTGATGTAGTCATGTTTGCCGGTGGAGGTTGATAAATGTCGCAAATGTTAAAAATAAAAGATCAGGTGCTGGGTTCACGTCTGTTTACTGGCACTGGAAAGTTCTCTGATACAGAGACAATGGTTAAAACCATCAAGGCGTCAGGAACTGCATTGGTGACAGTTGCTCTTCGTCGTTTTCATAAAGACAGTGCGGCAGACGACCTTTATGGCCCGTTGTCTGAACTGGATAATGTACATATAATGCCAAATACATCTGGCGCGATGAACGCCAGGGAAGCAGTCAATGCTGCCATGCTTGGCAGAGAGTTAACAGAGAGCCCTTTCATCAAACTTGAAATACATCCTAATCCGCATCATCTGTTGCCTGATGCCATTGAAACATATGAAGCTGCAAAGATATTAGTTGCAGAAGGCTTCTGGGTGATGCCTTATATTCCGGCTGATCCGGTTCTGGCCAAACGACTGGAAGACATCGGATGTGCGTCGGTGATGCCTCTAGGCTCGCCCATCGGTTCTGGCCAGGGCATTGAAGTTCGTGAGATGATAAGGCTGATTGTCCGTGACAGCAGTATTCCGGTGGTGGTGGATGCAGGCATCCGCTCACCGTCAGATGCAGCAGCTGCCATGGAGATGGGTGTGGACGCTGTGCTGGTCAACAGTGCCATTGCTGCGGCAGAAAATCCTGAAGCCATGGCCATAGCCTTTGCCATGGGCGTGGAGGCCGGTCGTGCAGCTTATGAAGCCGGATTGATGTCTCGCAGCCGTGAGGCCGTACATACCAGCCCCCTGACTTCATTTCTGGCAGGAGGCTCTGTTTGAGTATCACGCTTCCACAATGGTTGGATCCGCTGCCCTGGATACATTATTCTAAAGATGCAGAAGAGGGGCAGGTCAGGCAGGCTCTGGATGCTGCTGCTCCGGGAGAAAAGGAATTATCCACACTGCTTTCTCCTGCTGCCCGCCCTTTTATTGAAGCCATGGCCCAGAGAGCCAGAACGTTGACGCGCAGGCATATTGGACGAACCATAGGTTTGTACGCACCACTTTATCTCTCCAGTCACTGTCCCGGAGGCTGCACATATTGCGGTTTTGCCTCAGACCGGGAGAATGAAAGGCATAGCCTCTCTGCTAAGGAAGCCGCACATGAGATGGCAGCCATGTCTGCCATGAAACTCGATGAGGTGCTTCTCTTAACCGGAGAACGCACACCTAAGTTCGACTTTCATCATCTTAAACCATTTATCGAGATGGCGGCCCGCCAGTTTGACCTCGTTGGCATTGAGGTATTTCCCATGGACGAGGCTGAGTACCGTGAATTAGCAGGGGCTGGCTGTACGTCAGTGACGCTCTATCAGGAGACTTATGATGCCGCACAGTATGACCGCTATCATAGATGGGGGCCTAAAAAGAATTATCTGAATCGTATTGATGCGCCGGCACGGGCCTTGTCTGGTGGTTTAAGGTATGTGGGAATGGGTGCACTCCTGGGATTATCAGATCCGATCTATGATATGCTGGCTCTATATCGTCATGCCCGGTATCTTCAAAAAAAATACTGGAAGGCCGGTATCTCTATTTCATTCCCTCGTATTCAACCCCAGCGTGGAGATTTTCAACCAGACTATATGGTGGATGATACATATCTGGCCCAGATCATATTTGCTTTCCGCATTGTCATGCCGGAAGTGCAGCTTGTGCTCTCCACCCGTGAAAGCCAGGCCTTCCGTGACGGCATGGCCGGTGTAGGTGTCTCCAAGATGTCGGTGGCGTCCAAGACCACAGTGGGCGGCTACAGTGATGATGCCGGCTATGAAGAGAGTCAGTTTCAGATCAGTGATGACCGTGATGTTGAGACTTTCTGTGAAATGCTGAAATCAAAGGACCTGGAGCCTGTTTTTAAGAATTGGGATACTGTGTATCGTGATGGGGCTGAGTATTGAAAGTATAGCTCCAGGAAAGTACTTAGCTGGTATGAAAAAAGGACTAAAGGGATGATAACAAAATGGATGGCAAATCATTAAGTATTACTGAAGATAAAATTACCAGGCTTAAAGAGATTATCCCTAGAAGCGTTCACGGAAAACAAGATTGACTGATAACTCCATTTATCCCGATAAATTTTTTGAGACCTAAGAAGAATATTTAAGCCGAATTGGCGACAAAGATGGATATTTTCTTGTAAATGACAATGAAATTGCCTTAATTCTTGAGAAGGTGGATAAGGAAATCATCCAATTGGTTATCGATAAAAACCCGCAAAAAGTTATTACTATAGACAGGTTATTCAATAACAACGACCAATTAAAAACCAATACCGCATTGTATATGAAAGATGCGGGGATTGAGTTTAAGGTGGTGTAGAGATGGAAAAAAATACGGATATTTTCAAGAATGGTTCTATTTGGCTAAAAGCAGATTTTCACTTGCATACAAAAGCTGATAAGGAGTGGGATCCATCCGAGCGTGAAGATAGTCAATTTTTACAGAAATATGTTGAACAGTTAAAAAGGACAAATACAGGCATTGGTATAGTAGCAAATCATAATAAATTTGATTTGGATGAGTACAAGGCGTTACGGAAAAAAGCGATAAGAGCAGATATCTATTTGATGGCTGGCGTTGAGTTGTCTGTAAATGATGCTTCTAATGGTATTCACTGTTTAATTGTTTTTGACTATGTAACATGGATTAAAAACGGTGAAAACTATATCGAACAATTCCTTATTTCAGCTTTTGAGGGCAAGGCTAACCGGGAAAATGAAAATATTTTATGTAAATATAGTCTTTCTGATTTGTTCAATAAATTAGAAGAATACAGAAAAACAGGTCGTGATTCTTTTGTGGTTATGGCTCATGTTGAGCAAAAAAGTGGTTTTTGCTATGAACTGGATGGTGGAAGAATAAGTCAAATAGCAAAAGAAGAACATTTTAAACGGAATGTTTTAGCGTTTCAAAAACTTAGGACATATGATTTAAAAATTAATTTAATTACATGGTTTAAAGGTGAACAGAATTTGCCTACTATGGTTGAAGGTTCTGACTGCAAGAAAATTGATGACATCGGGTTATGTGGAAAGCAGAAAGATAAGACAGGAAATGACATTGAGAAGGAAACCTACTTAAAAATAGGTGACTTTAATTTTGAAGCTGTTAAGTATGCATTAACGGATAAAGCTAATCGAATATCAGCCCGCAAACCTGAAATTACTAATGCTTATATAAAATCAATCACCTTCGAAGGGGGGTTGCTTGATGAGATAAATATTGGTTTTTCACCTGAACTCAATAATTTTATTGGAATTAGAGGTAGTGGAAAATCTTCCATTCTCGAAATATTGCGATACACTCTTGGTATTTCACTTGGCAATCAGGCAAGTGACAGGGAGTATAAAAACAACCTAATTGAATATGTATTAAAAAGCGGTGGAAAGGTTGTTGTTACTGTTGTTAATGAACATAAAAAAGAATATCGAATAGAAAAGATATATGGGCAAAAAGAAGATATTTATGATAATAATGGTCGTGTTGATGCTCCATCTGTAGACACAGTATTTCAAAAACCGGTTTATTTTGGACAAAAAGATCTTTCGAACAAAAACATTGATTTTGAAGCAGACCTTGTTAAAAACCTAATTGGAAATAAGCTTGAGGACATTCAATCAAGAATAAACCGAAAAATTGATGAAATTGAGAATATTGTTTCATCTTTCAAAAAATTAGATAATCTCGATGAATTAAAGCGAGATATAAAAGTTTCGAAAGATAAAGCGGAATATCAATTGAAGATCTATAAAGAAAAAGGTGTTGAAGGCAAGCTCCGCCTGCAAAGTAGATTTGATTTAGATGAATCAAAATTTAAAGAATCAATAAATGAAATCTCAAATTTAAAAAAAGAACTTGAGTCTTTGATAAACGACTACACTCTTTATTTCAATCAAAGCATTTTTGAATCAGAAGAAAATAAAAAAATATTTTTGGAAGCCGATAACCTGTTCAAAAAGGTGGTCATTGAATTCAACAAGTTAAATGCAATAAAATTAAATATAGCTAAATATGAAGCTGGTTTTGCGGATATTTTTATAAAATTAAATGAAAAGAAAGAAAGTTTAAAAGAAGATTTTGCAAAAATTAAGCGGGAGATAGATATACCTAATCTTAGCCCTGACAATTTTCTTAAACTTAATCGGCAGGTTGAGACGTCCAAATTAAAGCTGATAGAAATCGACAAGGCGGAAAATAAGAGAATTGAATTTATAACAACCTTGAATAATAAAATTTCTGAACTTAATAGTTTATGGTACAAAGAATATCAAATACTTGAGAAAGAGGTTTCGCGTATAAATGAATACGATAGTTCTCTTTCGATTTCAGTTGAATATAAAGGACGAAGTGATAAATTTTTTGAAAAATTACAACAGATATTTAAAGAGACTGGAATACGGAACGCAACGTATTCTGCAATTCAATCTACATATAAAGATTTTGTTGAGATTTATAGAGACTTGGAAAATTTGAATGCAAACCTTAATATAAGTGAGAGCTTGTTAGCAGAATTTAAAAAACGGTTTAACGATAATATCCTCGAGTTAATAACTTTCAGGGTAGAAAACAGCTTTATTATTAATTATTATGGCAAACCCCTCAAGGACCATTCGCTTGGCCAGAGAGCTACAGCATTAATATTGTTTTTACTCGCTCAAAAAGAGACTAATGTACTAATAATTGACCAGCCGGAAGACGACCTGGATAATCAGACTATCTATGAAGATGTGATAAAGGCAGTTAAATCACTAAAAGGGAAAATGCAATTTATATTTGCAACTCATAATGCAAACATACCAGTACTTGGTGATAGTGAAAAAATTATTTCTTGTAAATATTTTGAAGATGAAATTGATATTCATGGTGGTACAATTGATAATCAGAAAACACAAACGCAAATTGTTACCATAATGGAAGGCGGTAAAGAAGCTTTTAATCGCCGTAAAAATATTTATGAACTATGGAGTTTAAAGAGATGAGTCCAATTGAACTTTTAGATATTATTAGCAGTGGTGAAACTAGTCGGGTGCAATTTAAAGAAAAAATAGATTCTCCGGATGGATTGGCAGCAGAAATGATTGCCATGTCAAATTCTCGTGGCGGAATTATACTTGTTGGAGTAAAGGATAAAACTGGAGAACCTGTGGGTGTTAGTAGTGATGAATTGAAAAAATACAACAGCTCCACCCCACTTAATATCAGCAATATAGCTACCAGTAAAGTAATCCCGAATGTTTTTATAATGACTGAAATTATTCCTCTTGACAATAATGGTAATACAAAAAAAATATTAGTTATTGAAATTAAGGAAGGGGTAAATAAGCCTTATAAAGATAAAAATTCTATCGTATGGACAAAGCAGGGTGCGGATAAGCGTAAAGTCACAGATAATAATGAATTATTACGATTATTTCAGGAGAGTGGGAATCTTTTAGCAGATGAAATGGAAGTCCCTAATACTTCAATTGAAGATATTGATCTTGACAAACTGAAACAATATACGTTAAAAGCACTGGACAAATCATTTGAAGCAACAGGACTTTCAATCAATCGTTTAGCTGAAAATATAAATGTCATCAGAAATCAAAGATTGACATTAGGGGGGCTTTTGTTTTTTGGCAAGAACCCCCAAAAAGTTAAACCCGTATTTTGCATTAAGGCCGTCTCTTTCTTTGGAAATGACTCTTCAGGGTCTGATTATCGTGGGAGTAAAGATATTATAGGAACAATTCCGAATATATTCGAAGAAGGAATGGCTTTTTTGAATAGTTATTTGAGGCATACTCAACAGGGACAAAATTTTAATTCTACGGGCATTCTTGAAATATCAAATATAGCTTTGGAAGAGATACTCCAAAATGCTCTCATACATAGGAATTATTTTAAAAATAGCCCAATCAGGATTATGATCTTTGATAATCGAGTGGAAATAATCAGTCCAGGAGCATTGCCAAACAGTCTTACGGTGGACAATATTAAAGCGGGGAATGCTGTTGTCAGGAATAATTTATTAGCATCTTATTGCGCTAAAGTAATGCCTTATAGGGGGTTTGGTACTGGTGTCAAAAGAGCAATGAAAGAACAGCCGAATAGTAAGTTTATTAATGATGCTACTGGTGAACAATTCATTGTGAAAATCCCAAGACCGGATATCGATAATTGAAACTCCACTTCGATCCCAATCAGCAATTTCAGCACGAAGCTATAAACATAATTGCTATTCGGGAAGGTGTATTGAAAAATCTTGAAATAACTTTTGAGCATTTTCAAAACCTTTATGATAAAACACCGGTCAGTTTTAATGTGTATGATTCCAGGAGGGTATCAAATCTTAGAAATTTTGCTCTCAATAATAATATCCAGATTTTTGTTATCAATATCGATTCATTCGTCAAAGATGAAAATGTTATCAATAAGACTAACGGATATATTGTTTTATATACAAGAACGAACAGAGCTTACCCGCTTGACAATTCTGGAGATTCTTAAGAATTCTGACAGAATCAGCGATGTGCTGATTAATCCACAGTTCTTCCTGGACAATACCATTATTGCTATAAAAGAAGTCCGTATTGTTGTTGAGCACTGCATCATGCTGCGATCCAGGTAGGGGCCTGGAACCTGTGTTCAAAAACCGGTATTCCAGCCACAGTTATGACTTCGGTTGTTTTAATCCCGCATAATACATTTTCTTTGCCATTCTTTTTTGGTTGTAAAAAAACATATTCTCAAATAATTAAAAAAAACACTTGATTCTGACTAATATTTTTAATTAGTTTATTTTCTGGTTTCATCATTTTCCCTTTATAATCCGTTTATCCTTTTTAAAGGAACACTGGAAGATTTCTTTTCCTGGCGATTCAAATAGAGTGATCGGGATCATGCGTGAAATGTGCAAGTTGGATTTTGAGATGAAGTAAAATGTGGAGATTTGAGCTTATGAAATATATGTCATTTTTCATTTTGATTTATTTCTTTATGAACATGACTCTTAAGGCACAGGATTTTGATTTACCGGTTTACTATCTTACAATCGACAGTAATCTGCTTGAGTATTTGAATGAGCATCCCAAGACGGATGAGTACTTTTCTGCTACTTTCGTTTCCGGTAATGATAATTATCAGTGTAAAGTGCGTTTCAGAGGAGGCACAGCACGAACTCTTCCGAAAAAAAGCTGGAGAATCCGTTTTGAGAATGATGATAATTGTTTCAGGCAGGAAGTGATTAATTTGAATGCAGAGTATAGTGACAAATCTTTGATGCGCAATTCTCTGGGAATGAAGCTTTTTGATTTTTTTGATTTGCCTGCGCCTAAAACCGAAAACATTAACTTATTTGTAAATAATAAATATTATGGCGTTTTTTTGCAGGTTGAAGATATCAATAAGGATTTTTTGAAAAGAAATAACAGGGAGGGGAAGAGCCTTTACAAGGCAAAGAATCATGGCGCACGAATGATTCCATTAATCCATTATGATGCTTACGCAACCACCTGGGAGAAAAAAATCGGTGATGAATCCGACTTTTCTGATATTCAAATATTATTTAGTAAAATATATTACTGGAATTGCGATGAATTTCTTAACGGCATTGAAGAAGAGGTTGATGTTGATAATGTTTTAATGTATTTTGCTATTGAGTTCTCCATCTCAAGCCTTGATTGTTTTAGTAAAAATTTGTTTCTCAATTTCAATGAAGATAGAAAATTATGGGAGCTCTTTCCGTGGGATAATGATGCCTCATTCGGGAATGACTGGAAAGGAAACTATTTAGCGTCGAATGAGAGATTCCACCTTAGAAGTCATTTAACATACCATACACTTTTTCAGCGATTGATGGAATATGACAAGTGGCAGAAGCTGTTTAATTATTATGTTGATCAAGTCATTCATCAGGGTTTTTCTATGCTTCATGATAGAATTGATTCAACATATCAAGCCATCAGAAATGATATCTATGGCGACGTGTCCAAGAAGTATAGTAACTCACAATTTGATTCTGAGATTGTACAGTTAAAGACATTTCTATCATCCAGGCATATTTTTTTAGAAAATTTGAACTGTTTTGATAAACTCCCCCTTACCGATTATTACTGCTCAAACTCCTTCCCCTCGTCAGAAAAGCCGGAAGTTGTTTTTCGGGTTCAGTCGAGTGCTCCACAAAGAGTATATCTTCATTATGTTTCGGCTCTTGATTTTACAGTTCCGGGAGATGAATTCGATGTCACTGTAATCGAACTGTTTGATGATGGAAATCACAGAGATGGAGACGCCGGCGATATGATTTACGGGACTGTTTTGAGTGATGGATACATGAATGGCAGCCTGACCCCTTTCTGTTTTATGGCTTCAAACTACCCTTGTCCTGCAAATGGATTGGATTATATTCATTGGGTGCCCACAAACACCTATGCCCTTAATGCACGAAATAATTTCACTGATATATACAGGCATATCAGTATAGGCACTGTCTACACCCATATCGGAGAATGTTTTGTTGAGTTGATCAATACAAGCGCGGGGCCAATCGATCTCTCTTACTGTACTCTGAATTCGGGAGAGAGATATCAAAAATTTATGTTACCTGAAAACACAGTTATTGAAGCTGAGGATACATTAATTGTAACATCAGATATCTCCCTGGCCGGGATATTGTTTGAATATCATAATTCGGTCGGTTATATCTTTTTTGATTTTTTTTCCGGGGATACAATCAGATTGTTTTCTCCTGGTTTAAATGAAATGTCAAACAAGGTGTGTGGATTATTACAATATTGCACCCCTGTTACTCAGGATGTTATTATTTCAGAAATTAACTATCATTCATGTTCGAATCGTGAAAGTGGAGACTGGTTCGAGTTGTATAATCCTAATTCTACAGATTGCGATCTGTCGGGTTGGAGAGTCAAGGACGAAAAAGAAGATCACCTGTTTGTAATCCCAGAGGGAACTGTTCTTTATGCAGACAGCTTTCTTGTAGTTTGTCAGGATAACGTCCTTTTTCATCATATATATCCCAATGTCAAAAATTTTATTGGCAGCTTTGACTTTGGCCTGAGCAACGGCGGAGAGTGCATCAGGATTTTTGATCCTTACCATTGCCTTAAAGATTCTGTTGAGTTTGATGATCAGGCGCCCTGGCCTGAACAAGCTGATGGCAATGGCGCTACCTTGCAGCTATTTGATCTCTTTGCTGACAATGCTTTGCCTGAAAATTGGTTTGCAAATAAGATTTCAGGCACCCCTGGTATGAGAAATAAGATTGGAGATGATCCGGATGACGGCCCTGGAGATTTTGAGAAGACTCTTTTTCAGAATTATCCCAATCCCTTTAACATGCAATCGACAATATACTTTAGAATTTCTGATTTATCTCTTGATGTTAAGATCAAAGTATATGACATTAGTGGTAGTCTTGTTGATGTACTGCACCCGGAAGGGGATAAATCATATGTGATTTGGAACAGAGGTAATTTATGTTCAGGCGTTTATTTCTACCGTTTGGAATTTGATGGAAAGCGGTCTGAAATAAAAAAAGCCATTGTTTTAAAATAGAGGAATTTATGAAGAGTTTTTGTCTGTTCATTATGTTGCTATCCTCCCCACTCTTTATATTTTGTGATAAAAGTATGCATGTCTCACCTGGTAATGATGAAATTTGTAGTGTTCAAATAATAGCACCTTCACGCATGCGGACAGGAGAATATCTTCCTGTTGTGGTTCGCGTTTTAAATGAATCGGGAGAACTCGATTATCATGCCACTCTGACGGCAACATTAAAGACCAGTAACAATGTATCGGTGAGCATTAAGAAAGGTGTTGGCAGCCAGACTTCCAGAATTGATGCTAATCACGATTTTGATCTGGAAGTGTCAGGGTGCTGTGTCAAAAGATCGGTCTCAATAATCGATTCAATTGAGATTAAAGAGGTGTCGGGTATTCTTGACGGTAATTACCGGACCTGGGACAACAGTGCAGATTATCATATCACCGGTGATTTAATTGTGCCTCAGGGAATGACCTTAACTATAGATCAGGGTGCCCGTATTTTCATCAATGCAAAAGTGAATATTGTCGTCAATGGATGCATCGCAGTGAACGGAACATTTGAATCTCCTGTTCTTTTTATTTCCATGGCGTGGGAGGATAGCTGGGGGGGGATTGAGATACGCAATTCAAATTCCTATTTCATGTACAGTTTTTTTGTCAATGGAGGTGCTGACGACTCCAGAAGTTTCGGCCATTCCAACAGCCAGCCGGTTATATACTCAGAGAATTCCAAAGTTATAATGGACGACTGCTTCTTGATAGATAATCCGGGCAAGGCCCTTGGTACACTTGAGAGCACTTTCGAAATGAAGAGGTCGCTGATATCCCGTTGCGATACCGGGGGGGAGTTTCGTAATACATATCTCCAGGCATATCACAATCATATCATCGACATTCCCAATGGTGACGGTGTTGAAGTCGATGATGATAATGATGGATTTTATGTAGTAGGCATATATAATGGATCTCAAAAGGCATCCGGAATTTACGACTGTGTTTTCATGACGGGTAAGGATGACGCCATCGATCATAACGATACCCGGCTGGATATCGGCTATTGCTGGATCGAGGATTTTGCCCATGAGGGTATTGCAACTTCAAATGGATATGGAGTATTCATCGTCAGTTCGGTGATCAAAAATTGCCAGCAGGGCATTGAGGCAGGTTACGGCTCCCCCCAGGTTGTGGTTGACCACTGCGTGCTTGTGGACAATGAGGTTGGTATTCGTTTTGGAGACTCATATACCAGAGAGTCGACAGGGCATATGGAGATTACGAACTGCATTCTTTATGGTAATGACGATAATGTTCTCAATTATGAGCCTCAGCTACAATCCGCAGTTGCCGGTGCTATTGAGATATTCTACACCATGACCAATGATTCAGCCTATGACGATTGCCCTTATTGTATCACGGGTGTGCCTTTGTTTGATGAGGATTATTATCTTCTTGCCTCATCTCCGGGAAGGGGGCAAGGGATGAACGGAAACGATATGGGGTTGACTCATAAATGAAACGAATACTAATTATTATTTCATTTATCCGGATGATGGTGCTGCCTGCCAACGCTGAGGTTAAAGAGTACTTTATCACTTGCGAGCCGGACAGCTTTCAATATATCTGTGATCATGCAAAGGATGATATCTGGATCAGTGCAACTTTGACATATGCCAATCAGACCTGGACCCGTGTCAGGCTTCGTATACGTGGCGATAGCTCCCGGAATTTTTCCAAGAAGTCCTTTAAGATCCGCTTTGACGATGCTGTGTTTGTCAATGGCCGGGATGTTCTGAATTTCAATGCCGAATACCTTGACAAGAGCTATATGAACACCATACTCGCCAGCCGGATGATGAGAGAGTCCGGGCAGAAGTGTTTTGATGCTGAGCCGGCAAGACTCTACCTGAACAATGAATTTTTAGGGCTATACATCCGTATCGAAAATATGGATGATGAATTTCTAAAAGCCAATCAGATGAACAGCAAGGGCAATCTCTATAAAGCCACCCTGGATGGTGCCTGTTTAAGTCTGTATGATGATGTATGGCATCACTGGGAAAAGAAGACCAATAAGAATAGTAGCCGAAAAGATTTAGAGTTATTGATTGAGCAGCTCAATGAAACTGCTGATTCAGATTTTTTTCAGATGATTCGGAATGAGTTTGAGTATGATGCGCTGGTCAATATTTTTGCCATGAATATGTTGCTGGCAAACGGCAGTACCTACTATCACAATTACTATATGTATCATGATGAAAAATGGCTCATGCTGCCCTGGGATATGGACAGGACATTTCACATGTATGGTGTTTACCTGTCGCATCAGAAGAGTTCTAATCTCTGGTCGCCTGATAATCCCCTTCTGGAGCGTTCGCTTCTATGTCCACCGATTTTTAAAGATATTCGCAGCAGAATAGATGAGCTCCATGAGACGATTTTTAACTCCGGCTTCGTCGATAACATTATCGATAATCTACAGGCAGAGCTGACGGCCTCTATACTTCAGGATACAGAGGACGCTGTATCTGATCTTGATGAATGGGCGAACTATGTTGAGAGAAACAAGGACTTCGTAAAACGGCGTTATTCAAAATTGCAGGAGCAATTCAATCAGTGGCCCTCCTCATTTTATATAGAAAAAACACCGGGCATATTTACGGATTGCATGCATTTTCAATGGCACTCATCCCGGGATCCTGATGGTAATGAGATTACCTATACTGTTAAATACAGTACAAATAAGACATATCCGGACTCCTCGACGGTCTCTTTTGGGGGAATAACGGATACTTCGCTTTTAGTGACCGAGATGCCGCCCAATGGCGTTTATTACTGGAATGTCACTGCCAGCGACGGTGATCATGTTGTGGAGGGATTCGACAATTGGAACATGATGACTGTCAAGCCGGGTGGTGCGCTTCCTGAAGTTATCAGCCAGGATTTGTACTTGAAACGTGCCGATTCCCCATTTACTGCCTCAGGCGAGGTAGTTGTTGAATCCGGTGCCTGTCTTACTATTGATGCGGGCTGTGAAGTCAGAATACCGGCAGGCAGCCGTATCGTCATTAAGGGGAGTATTGTTTTGACCGGAGAGCAAGGAAATCCGGTTCTCCTTAGGTCCGATCTTACTGATGAATCATGGCTGGGCCTTTCTTTTCAGGATGCGGCAAGCCGGTCTGTACTTACACATGTGATAATTGAAGGTGTGGAAACAGATGACGGAAATGCAGTTTGTTTATATGAATCAAATCTCAGTTTTAATAATGTAACTATTGATAAAAAATGGGGTGGTATTGTTGTTCATGGTGGATCCTCACAGTTCCTGGAATGCAGTGCTGGTCCAATCTCCATCCATGGGGGAGCGACCCTGATTGAAAGGTGCCGTTTTGCAGATATGGGTAAAGCGATCTATTTCAGTCGGGCTGACGATAGTGTGATCCGGGATTGTGTGTTGGAGGATATTCAATGGGATGGCATTGAATTGTACAACTCACAGAACGTGGAAATCTGCGGTAATCAAATTGCACAATGCGGAGCCAGGGGAATCAAGATGAATAATCTATCCGTTGCGTTTTTGAATCGGAATCTGATCAGAGATTGTTCGACAGGATTGGAACTTGAAGGTGGCTCTTCAGCTGTTATAGATCATAATACATTTTTTGAAAATACTTTCGCTTTATTTAGTGATGGGCAAGATCACTTTGAAGTGGTGAATTCATTATTCGTGAATTCTGACTATACCATCCCTACAGATCAGCAGGATGATGTTTCCATGAGCTACTCCCTGTGTGATGACATGGAATTCCCGGGAGAGGGCAATATCACCGGTGATCCTCTACTCGTTTCTCCTTATTCAGGCGTGTTTCATCTTTTGGCAAATTCCCCCTGCATTGATGCCGGTTTGCCGGAGAGTGCTTTGGATCAAGATGGTACACGCACTGATATCGGTGCATATAGCTACAATTCAACTTTTCAGGATTATATTGTCATCAATGAGATTAATTATCATTCATCGGATACACACAATACCGGCGACTGGATTGAAATTTATAATAAGCAGGATGTGGTCGTTGATATCTCTGGTTGGCAATTTATGGATGAAAAAGATGACCATGTTTTTGTAGTTTCTGATGGCGTCAAGATTGAGGCTAATGGATATTGGGTCTTCTGCAATGATCGTTACGCATTTGAACTTTTTCATGATGATGTAGAGAATGTGTCCGGTGAATTTGGCTTTGGTTTGAGTAACGGCGGTGAGACGCTCCGGCTTTGCAATGTATCCTTGGACCTTGTTGATTCCGTGTCTTACGATGATGGCGGCGACTGGCCCGAGGAGGCGGATGGGCAGGGTTTTTCTCTTGAGTTGATAGATCCTCTGGCATCTAATGATGATCCGGAAAACTGGGGGGCTTCCCGAAATCACTTTGGAACACCGGGTATAGTCAACAGTTTGATGGATGACTCGACACATACATCTTCAGTCGAGAGGATGATGCTGTATCAGAATTTTCCGAATCCGTTCAATCATAAATCGACAATAAGATTTGATGTTGATCAATCCGGATTGGTTGAGCTGGAGATTTTTAATATAAGAGGACAAAGAGTTTTTTCAATTCAGAGTAGCTTTGATGCAGGCAGACATCAAATGGTCTGGGATGCATCAAAAACGGCATCCGGAATCTATCTCTGCCGCATGAAATTTCAAAATAGATCAAGCGCAACAATCAAGATGCTGCTTATCAGATAGTGTTATAAAGATGATGATTATTACTTGAATCTCCTAAGAGGTTCATATCTGTAAATTTTATTTGCTGCAAAGGTTCTATTAAGTGAATCCGCATAACACATCTTTTTTACCACTCTTTTTTATTTGTAAAAGAATATATTCTCAAATAATTAAAAAAAATACTTGACACTGCTAATATTTTTAATTAGTTTTGTTTTAGATATCATCATTTTCACTGTATAATTCGTTTATCCTTTTTTAGGAATTCCTGGTAGATGGTCAGATCCAATTATCCATTTGCATGATATATAAACAAACAAAAGGAGATGAAATAGTGCCAATGAAATACAGATTTTATATACTGATTATAATTTTATTGTCAATGTTGGGCGGATGTGGAAAAGACAGCTCATATACAATAAAGAATATTGATGGTGTGATGCATGTGATAAATAGTTCGCATCCTATATCGCCATCAAAGGAAGTAAGGTTTGAAAGTAATTTAGTTATCAATGGGATATCAGAAGATGGTGAGATTATTCTTTATAAGCCATCACGATTTACTGTTGACCACAATGAGAATATTTATATACTTGATAATGCAGAATGTAATATTAAAAAATTTGACAAATCTGGTAAACTTATTAGTATAATTGGTAAAAATGGTGCAGGGCCAGGGGAGTTCTATACTTTTTCAAGAATAAAATATATCCCTGAAATTGGCTTGCTAGTGTCGTGATTTTTTAATTGAC
>JAGLOF010000208.1 GCA_023139105.1 bacterium | reverse complement strand
GTGTCCCTGTGTCGAAAACAGGAGATCTTAAAAAGATTAGTTAACGGCATAACTTTTGGGTTATAAGAGACTCTGTAAATAATTTTAGATAAAAAACTACTCTCGTTCTTTTCAATCCTGTTGATCCTGTTGATCCTGTCAATAAGCTCTTTTTTTTATTTGTGTGTGGTGTTGAAATTCCACACGGTTGCCGGAAGAGCCATAAAAAAAGCACCCTGAATAAAATTCAGGGTGCTTTTGGCGGGGCCGACGAGACTCGAACTCGCAACTTCCGGCGTGACAGGCCGGTGCTCTAACCAATTGAACTACGGCTCCATTACTATCAAATTTGAGCTAATAATATACTCTATAAATCTGTATTTGTCAACCTTTTTTTCATTTCGTATCAGTTTCGCTACTAAAGTTAAAAAATCATAATAATTTGCCACAGTATACAAAAACCTGCACAATTCTATCAGATAAGTATTATTTGTTATTTGTCTTTTGTTATTTGGCATTTATTTTTTAAAGTTGTCTTTTAACGCCTATACTTATATACCATATTGATCAAATGCTCAACGGGCACCGCCTTAAGCTGATCTGCTTTAAGCTGCCATAACCAATTACCTTCATTGATGAAAGGGCGATTCATACGATGAGCTTCATCCAGGCCAAGTAAATCCTGAACAGGAATGATTACAGTATTGGCTACAGATGCCAGGGCTGTCTCAATAAATTGCCATTGAATTTCTGTTACAGTTAGTTGGTGCTTAAAATACTCTTCCATATTATGACGCTCTTCCAGAGTTGTATCTGACAAGAACCAGCCAACTGTTGTATTATTATCATGTGTACCTGTAAAGAGGAAAGAATTTTCAATTAAATTTTCAGGAATATGCTCATTTTCACTTAAATCCCCGGAGAAAGCAAACTGCAGAACACGCATTCCCGGCAATTCAAATTTTTCCATTATCTCTACAACATCGGATGTAATAAGTCCTAAATCCTCTGCAATTATTGGCAAATCCTCAAATTCATTTTGTACATGTGTTAAAAATGCATCTGCCGGTGCTTTAATCCATTCTCCATTCAGTGCTGTTTCTTCATCTGCTGCAACTTCCCAATATGCTACTAGCCCTCTAAAATGATCTATGCGCACAATATCAAATAAATTCAAATTATGGCGCAGCCTGTGCATCCACCAGGTGAAATTATTTTTTTCCATCATATCCCAGTTGTATACAGGATTCCCCCATAATTGTCCTGTAGCACTGAAGTAATCAGGGGGAACACCGGCTACCTTGAGTGGCCTCCTATTGTCATCAAGCTTGAAGAGATCAGGATGAGTCCAGATATCAACCGAGTCAAGAGCAACATATATTGGAATATCACCGATTATAGAGATCGCCTTTTGCCTGCAATATTTGCGTAATGCCTGCCATTGTTTAAAAAAGATGTATTGTAAAAATTTCTGGTACGCTATTTCCTCTTTCAATAAATGTGACAATTTTAAAATAGCATTGCTTTCTCTTTCTCTTATCTCAACAGGCCAATCATACCAGATAAGATGATTAAAATGATCTCTTAATGCCTTGAAAAGTGCATAATCATCTAACCAATATGAATTTTTAGCGCAGAATTGATGAAGATCATTTTCATTACCGGATAATATGAATTTTTTAAAGGCCTTACGAAATAATTGATCTTTGAAAGCTATAACCGTTTCAAAATTGACCTGACCATTATTTATTACAGAGACACCACTAATATCAACAGCGTCAAGTAGCCCCTCTTTCACCAGGAGATCTATACTGATAAGCAGCGGATTAAAAGCCAGGGCAGATAGACTTCTGTAAGGCGAGTTGTCAAAATCAGGATCAGTTGGGTTCAAGGGGAGAATCTGCCAGTACTGCTGTTTTGCGGAAACTAAAAAGTCAACAAAGGCATATGCCTCAGGCCCTAAATCACCAATTCCATATGGTGACGGCAGAGAGGAAATATGCAGGAGCAGACCACTTCCACGATTCATCATAACATGCTTCCTTTATTCTTACGGTTAGTTAAACCGTACTTGTTTCTTCTATCTTAACTTCACTTGAGAGGTGACGATACCAAAAGACATACAATCCGGCAGAAAGAACCAGTACCAATGCTAACGAAATTATTGTCAAATCCCATCGTTTCATCATCACTGTTATCCACATTATAAACAAAGTAAGCTGCCATGGTACTGCAAAAAAGATGGCAATTTTATCACGTTTGTTTTCCTTATCAATTTGTTTCAGGGTCACTGAGTTAACTGTTTTTCTGACAGGCTTCCAAAAACCAAATGGGCGTGTTATCTTATAAAACTTCTCTAAAACATCGGAATCGGTTGGCTGAGTTGCATATGTACCAATAAGCATTCCAATGAGTGATGTACCGCCGGCAAAAATAAAGGCCATATACTCCGGTATACCGGGGAAGAACATTCTTTGTATTACCGCAGCTATCATACCTGTAGCTGTACCAATGGCAAATCCCCAGCCGTTCAGACGCCACCAATACCAACGTACAAGCGTGGGAATCATCATACCGGCTCCAATACTCATGGTTATCCATCCCCAAATCTCATTTATATTCTTTACGGCAAGGCTGAATAATAATCCGGCAGTGACAATAAATATCGAAGCCCATCTGGAATGACGCATCAATGTCTTCATATCAGCTTTTGGATTGATATAAGTCTGATATATATCCTTTACCCAGTAGGCTGCACCTGCATTCACAGTGGAATCGAAGGTTGACATAGCAGCTGCCATTAAACCGGCTACTAGCAGGCCCTTCATACCCATGGGAATCATCTCATTAACAACAATAGGCAGCACTGTCTCCGGATCACTGATCACCCCGTTTGCAGCACCATATGCGACACCCATAATGGCGATGGCTGTTATAAACGGCCAGCGGAAGGATAATAGAAAAGTCCAGAATAGTGAGAGCAGACCAGCATCACGATCGCTTTTTGCTGCAAAGTATCGTTGAATCATATAACCTGATGTACCGCCGCTGCCTTCAATACTCACCTTTATCAAATAAAAGATAACGGCAATTCCAAATAGATTATAGATCGAATATGTAGATTCAGCAGGAAATGACAACTTCCACGGCGGTGTTATGCCTGTCCATGCGTCTCTGGTTGTTTCAATGGCCTGAAAAGTACCATCCTGCATGGGTATTGAGATAGAAAATACATCCGGTATTGAGAACTTAGTAAAAGCCAGTACACAGATGTACACAATAGTGCCAAATATCAATCCGCCCTGGAAAACATCGGTCCAGACAACGCCGTAGAGACCGGAAGCCACCGTATAAATCATGGCCAGTATAATCATCAAAAGAGCTGCAAGAAACTGGGCCTTTATGATAATTTTATATTCAACGGATTTATTAAAGATTATATTTAGCTGCTCACCTCTGTCTACAACCTGATTGATATAAAAAGTGAGTCTGTCATGATGTTCACCCCGGGCTGTACCCATCCACTGTTTTATAGAGCTGCGTGTGGATTTGGAAATGATCACATATTCACTCAACTCAACGTCAAAACATTTAATAGCCCGCAGGTTTCCTGGTTCATCTTTAATGGAAGTCCAGGCTTTGTCTACATCCACCCAGGCTTTGTTCAATGACTTCTGCTGAGGGATATCTGCATTCAGTAACATCATCTTGCCATTGGCATCAGTCATTGACACGCCAATACCTTCCATGACAAACTGCATGTCAGCCGTTTCAGATTCATCCATTGTATTGACTACTTTACCAATATCAGGGAAACCAAGAAAAGTACTAATAAATTTACCAGCACCTACGGCAAAATAGGTTATCATTGCTATGATAATTATAATTATGGAGATTGCAGCCATTAGTCTTGCAATGTGTCCATCCCGGTTAGTGCCGAAGCGGAAACGCATCCACTCTGCCATTGTCATAACCTTGGCTCGCCGGTTCCACTTACCCATAAATATCATAAGAAAGGCCATAATAAGCGTCACACCGCCACGAATTTCAATGAACATACCAATAGCACCCAGAGCAAAAATCCAGGCTGTATTGATCATTGTACCTGCTACATCAAGGTTGGAGGCCATTCCTGAAGCACCCAGAGCCCACCATGGCATTCCCCGGTTACCAAGAAAATATCCATCAATACCTGAAGATGCTTTCTTCTGCATGTAAAGGCCCAGCGAAACCATTGCCGTAAGATAGACAGCCACAATACTATAATCCAGAAACCCCATAATACCTCCTCTGATCACTACCGTAAGGGTTAATTTAATTCATCTTTATCATTTTTTTGGTTACACAACCAAATTTAGTTGTCAAACGATAGATATATACGCTCGAAGGCACTAGCATATCGCCGCTCTGCCATGTACAATCATGGCTGCCTTCTGTCAAATATTCATCCATCAACGTAATTATCAACTGGCCCCGAACATTATAGATTTCCAGCTTCACTGGCCCCGGAGCAGGAATATTAAACCTGATCATTGTCTCAGGATTAAAAGGATTTGGAAAATTCTGTGAAAGTGTAAAAGATTGTGGTAATGTACGCCCTTCTTCAACATCCGAGACTATCTCCGGTGTCTCCAGCCTTCGGTCTGTATAAATACGAAATTCGCCAGGTTGCAGATTCAAGGGGATCAATACATCTGTTACTTCCAGTGAATCTCCATCCAAATAATCATACCACCAACCGCTACTCTGAAAATTACCGCTGATTTCCATTGCAGTTATATTAAAATTACCCAGAATAGTCACACTCATAGTGTCATTGGATAGATGAATCCGACGATCCGCCTGATTGGCACCTATACGCAGAGATACCTGTGTCACCTGATCTCTGAATACTGCATGTTCATGTCTAAGATGATTAATAGCGGCTATAGTCTGGTAGAGCGAACGCCTGTCAATATCATCATAATATGACCAGAGTATTGGTTTTGGATCTACTCTTGCATAACCACTTTCCGGCAGATATTGATCATAACCAAGTTCGCAAAATTGCCACATCATCTTTGGACCTGGCAAGGTCAGAAAAAATGCTGCATTAAGTTTAATTCTGTCCAAACCTGTAACATGATGTTGTATATTATAACTACCGGCTGAACGGCCATTACGTTGTACATGGTACATTATCCACGGTTCATCATGAGATTCCATATAACTCACCAGGCCCGGAACAGACCAGCCTCTGTTCTTGTAAAACCCCCAACCCAGGTCTGCATTATGATACCATCCCTGGGCAGATTGTCGGTAGGCTGTATTCATATTGCCCCAAATAAGAAAGCCCTGTGCATATTCCACCAGCTCTTTTTCTTCACGATTCTCTGCAAAATGTTCCAGTATTATATATGCCGTTGGATCAACGCTCCACAGCCGATCACCCATACGTTTTAACAGATCGATTCTCTGAGCATCATACGCTCCCCCATCACCGGGGGTATTGGTGAAACCTTTTGTAAAATCAAGACGGTATCCATCTACATGAAATTCTTCTATCCACCAGGCGAGTACACGGTCTACATAGTCTTGAGTGGCAGTACTCTGATGATTGAAATCATTACCCCAGTAGTATACATTATTTGGTGATGTGGTATTGAACCATGGATTATCTGATGATGGCCTGTTATTTTGAGAGTCCCAGTAAAGACGTGCCATAGAATTCTGTCCGAAGGCATGATTAAGCACCATATCCATAATAACGGCAATACCGCGGCTGTGAGCTGCATCAACAAAGTGTTTAAAATCTTCTCTGGTGCCATAATATTTATCAAGTGCAAAATGGAATGATGTATTGTAACCCCAGCTGATATTTCCCTCAAACTCATTTACCGGTAATAGCTCAATGGCGTTTATACCAAGGCGATCCAGATAATCAAGCGTATCCGTGAGTGAGGTAAATGAATGATCTTTAAGAAAATCCCGTATTAAAAGTTCATATATAATCAGATCTTTCTGCTCCGGCCGCTCAAACTCTGCATCTGTCCAAATAAATGCATCATCCACTGCCGGGATCAATGTAACAATATGCTTGGTTTTATCTGCGGGATATACTGATAGATCAGGATAAATACTCTCCGGAATATCAAGGTCATTCCACGGATCAAGCACAAGTTCTGAATAGGGATCAGCTACAGGCAATACGCCGTTGACCCAGTATTGAAACTGAATGGACTCTGAAGGATCTGTTCCGAATAAAGTTATCCACCAGCGATCTCCATCTGGCGTGAGATTCATGTAATAATTTTGCTGTATGGCCCAGTCAGAGAAGCTGCCCACTGCGTATATAAAATCCTTATTGGGTGCGTGAAGTACCAAGGTAACAGTTCCGTCATTATTACGATTGATACCGTCACGGACACCATCAGGAAGAGCTGCCACAGTAATATCAGGATTGATTATTAATAAAAGTGAATCGATCACACTATTACTTGCACCGTCTTTTGCAACAGCTTCAATCAATACAGATCCGGCATCTTCAAATACCAGCTCTGCCCGGAGTGTATCATTATCAGTAGCTGCAACACGCTGACCATTCATTAAAAAAATGAGGCTGTCTCCTCCCTGGACGACAGCCATCAAATCTGTAGTATCGGCAATATTGAAAAACCTGCTATCATCATCAGGGATTAGAATAGTAACATTTAAATCGGATTCATACACTGGTATAAACAAATCGCTACCGTCTGCCGCCACACCTTTTTTACTGGACGTGGCATTGCGGAAGACGAGAGCGAGCTGTTCTATGCTCTCTGATTGTGGTACGCCATAATAGCTGTCAATATGAAAGCGAATACGCCAGCCATTAAGACCCACTTTCTGCATCTTGCATTCTTCAATATTCTCTGTCCAGCCGGCTTTCACATACAGCCAATCAGTATTGTTGGCACTTAAATCTGTTATTACTCCTGTATGAGCGTATACTTCTGTCTCACCAAGCAGTCCCTGATTGCCTTGTGCAGCATTATAGGTAATAGTAATAGTATCATTTCTTGTTGGAAACAGCGGTTCCCAGGTCAAGACTTGTGCAACACTGATATTGGCTGCAAGTATGAATATTGAAAATAGTAATCGCAAAAAAATATTTTTCATAATTCTCTTATATATTAGATAAAAGCATGGGGAGAAAGCGCATAACGCGCTCTCCCCCCACTCACAACAAATATATCTATAGTGGTGTCAAGAGCATAAAATGATTACTTCAGAAGCATCATTTTAATAGTTCTCTTGAAATTACCAGCTTCAATACGACAGAAGTACATGCCTGAAGCTGCATCTGTGCCATCCCACTCAACTTTATAACGGCCACCGGCCATCTTGGCATCAACCAATGTGGCTACTTCCTGTCCCAGCATGTTGTAAATAGTCATCTTGACATGATTGCCCTTGGCAATGCTGTAATCAATAGACGTTGTGGGATTGAAAGGATTGGGGTAGTTCTGTTTCAAGCTGAAGCTCAGCGGTTGGGCTGATTCTTCATCCACGCCAGTCATGGTGTCATAGTTCCATGCGCTGTAGTATGCAGGATTAATGGAGCCAAACTGAGATGCGATTGTGGCTGTAACACCTGAATCATCAATATTTTCATTATGATTATTACCAAAACCACCTTCTCCACCTTCATTGTCACCGCCGCCAACACCAAACTTGAATACCTGACCAACAACATTATTAGTGCTGTCAGGACCATAGGTAAACTGAATGGCAAAGATAGAGTCACCTGCAACACCATCACCATGAGTGCCGTCATCATACATTGCCTTGTTATCCAATGTCATTAAATGCGGTCCCCAGTCACCACCAATAGAGTTACTCCAGCTTCCCGTTGCGGTACCATTCATAGCCAGGCCCCAGGCCATAACACTATCGGCATCTGTCACATCAAGATTACCCTGAATATCATTAAGCGGAATACCAGCCAGTACAGTGTAATATGCTGGACGCAGATCACAGGTATAAGTCACCAGAACATCCTGAGCCAGAATTTGGGAATTTGGAAAAATCGGCATTCGGCGCATATCAGTAAAAGCATCTGCAAGGTCTGCTATCACAGCACCATTCGAAATATTTTCAAATCTTCGTCTCTCTTCTTGACCAGAACGATTTCCATCATAATTAAAATTATAAAACGTTTCACGTACAAAATTGTCACTACCTTGAATGGCTGCAAAATATTGATAATCCAGTGTAGTACCTACTGTACTAATAATAGTATCTGTAACAGCGTATACAGTGGACACACCCTGACGCAACATGACTTTATTATCTTCAGTAGCAGAGCCAAAATAACCATAATTAACACGCAAAACATCACCAAATGCAAATCCACGATTCTGAATTGCCCTTGCCATATCAGCCTGGAAGGTTACAATCAGGGTGTCTTGATGATTTACCTGCATGGGAGCAGCATCATTCCACCAGACCCATGAAATGGTAGTATCTGTCATGTTAGGATGAAAAATAAGGATTCTATTCTCATTATCATCTGGAAAATAAGCACCATCTAAATTTTCACTATTTCCCCAGTCAGATCCATCATAAACATAGCGATACATATGCAGACCAAAATACTCATCGGCCCAGGCAGCATCAAATTTCACCCGGTCTACTGTATCAATATAAGTCTGAGCATAACGCAATGTCACATTCCAGAAGTCGGATGTTCCCTCACGAGTGAGCTCTATTTCTCCAGGATTCCATGCTGCAAGATGACCAACAACTGATGGTTGATGAACAGCTGGATTGAAATCTGAAAAGGCACCAAAATTAACACGGAAAAAGACTTCAACACTGTCATCAGTTACAGTGAAAGGAGGTGTAAATCCATGCTCTATATATGCTACGGCCAACGTGGTATCAGTTGCCGGAATAACAAATTCCCGGTTTCCACCACCTTCCCAGTTAAAATCATCATCGGTTGCTCTTTTATAACGGGTCTTATAGTCAATTGCAAAACCGATCATAGAATCCGGGAATGCTATAGTATGTTCCCAATAATCTCCACCAACATTTGTAGTTAATGGTGAATTGTCATCCCATGAAAGGAAATTATTGTGCGTTACACCTATAGCAGTATTCCTTTCCTGACCAACCATTCTTACCTGAAAAGTTGAATCTGTAGCACCTTCGCCAGACATGCCGGCTGTGTTGAATCTAAAAGTCACATTAACTTGTGCGGAAACCACAGCAACGCTCAACAACAACATTGCAACAATCAGTAGCTTTTTCATTTTAAAGACTCCCTTCTTCTTGGTTTAAACCTTTTTTGAATATAAAAACCTAATTCTGAAGCAGTAGAGGCAGCCATCACCCCCTTTCAATCTTACTTTTTTCAAACTTACAGTTAATATATAAATTCAGTTAGAATTGCATTCCTATTGCAATCATATGAACGTCTTCAAAAAGACCCCAGCTGGCAAATGTATAATCAATACCCATATTCATTGTTCCCATGTTCACATTGGCACCAAAGCCCATGGTCAGGCCTGATTCACTGTCATCCAGAAATAGAGATTTATATCCTCCACGCAGAAAGAGAAGATTCTGAAAACAGAATTCAGCACCAACATTAACAGTCTCAACATTGTCACTGGGGCGCAGGGCATCAACTGCCACTGTAAGTTTATTGCTTGAGAACTCCAGGACATCCATGGCCAAACCTACGCGGAAGAACAGGGGCAGCGGCCAATAATCAGTCTTCAAACTGCCCACAATATTCTCATTATGACCAATGGTATTGAGATCAAGATCAATACGCTGATAGAGGTCATTGCCATCCATGCGCATATCTCCGCCAAAGTTGGAAATGCTCATACCTATGCGTAGATCATTAAAATTGCTAATAAAGAGCAGACCCACATCCATGGCCACTGCAGAAGATTTTTCATGCCAGATGCTCTGCGTAATATATTTCAGACTGCCGCCAATAGAGAAACGGTCAGTCAGATTACGCGCATATGTAAAACTGATGGCCATATCACCTGCAGTCCAGAATTCACCTGTACCTTCCGGTTCCGACGTAGTGGTAACCTCGTCATCGCCATAATCCAATTGTGTCAGGCTGATACCAAAGGCATTCTGTCCGTCAACGTTCAGGATAAAACCAATCCAGTTGAAATTGGAACCCACCAGCCAGTTAGTATGCGAGACCAGAATCTGAGATTTACCCGATCTGGAAATGGCACCGGGATTATAATACAATGCGCTGGCATCAAGCCCCAGAGCCGTAAAAGCATCACCCATAGCACCCGCTCTGGGTGATACGGAGATACCAAGGAACGGTGCAGCTGTTGTACCAACTTTAGATTGAGCCCATAGTCCGTTTGAAACGCTAAATACAGCCGTTATTAATGTGATGAGCGCAATTTTCCGATGTATCTGCTTAATCATGACAATCTCCATTATTGATGCCCGTCATCGGCACGCCTACTTGATAATGCCAATTTTGCCGCGCTTTGTTCCCACATCTGATTCCACAACATAGAAATAGATTCCTGCGGCTACATCCAGATTCTCTTTGGTTTTCAGATTCCATGCCACTGTCCCGTCATGGATATTGCTGTCATGCTCCAGGGTTACCACATGTTCACCACGAGAAGTGAAGATATGTATTGTGGCTCCGGCAGGCAGATGGATGAAATCAATTTTGCGTGTTCCACGACCGCTGGTAATTGCAGGCGGCAATGGTAATTCATGAGCCGTTGCCACCACGTATGGATTTGGTACAACCTTAATATTGTCAATAGAGGACGTTGCTACTTCTTCATCCACCTCCGGAACTATGCTGACAATCTCAAACACATCACCGGAGCGGAAGGGTTTTTTAACATTCAGTACCAGTGTATCACCAGTGACATATTCATATGATGTATCTGTCAAGCTGGTAAAAAAGACATCCCAGGTGAAAATCTGTTCACCATTGTTTCCATCTTCAACAAAGATGATCTCATCAAATGGTGTAAGTTTTTCATTTCTGTCCAAATCATTGTAGATAAAATCGATATATTTCTCTTCTGTAGCATTATATATGCTGAAGTTTACTGGTATTGCTTTCACAAAAAGCGTAGGATCTGCCAAAGACGTATCAACAACATTATTTGCAAAAATAATACGATAGTCCGCCGGGTGCCTGAGGCCAAGCAGGCGGTCAGACCCTACATAGGTATCAATAATATTGAAGTTAAAATTGTAAGCTTTAGCAGGATTACTCCAATAAGTGTTTGCCGTATCAAGTGTCACTTTCCAATAGTTGTGGAATGACAATTGAAGTCCATCAAAAATATCGGTATCCAGAGTTTCGTCTTCTTCAGGATTACCCTCTATATAAGTACTCTGGTAGACGGCATAATACTCATATGCTGCTTTATAGTCATTTCCGTATATAAGATCACCTGAGGCCTGGCCGCGTATTCTGCCACGATCGACATTGAGCTCATATTTTGAAGGATCAACAATCTGGCCCAGGGCGTCTTTCAATGAAAATGTCTCAGGTATAATATGGGCATGTTCCAGGACGACTTGGAATGTATCATTCCCTACAAAGGTTTCCATGATCCCTGTGATATCCCGCACCGAGTAAGAAGTGGTGATGGGCACAAAGTATTCATCTGAGTCCATTGAGTCTGCATTTGGTTCACCGTTATCCGGTAATCCATTCCCCTCTGTACCATCTGCATCATCGGTATTGGGCAGGCCGTCAGAACCTACATCGTCAATGGTCGGGCTCCAGTCGCCGTCATTATCAATATTGTCATTGGAAGAATCCAAAAACTCAAGACGATAAGTATGACCTGTCTGAACAGACTCGTCAATAACTTTGGAGTAAACGGCACCGGTTCCAATTGCCTGAACAGGCACGAGCCGCTGGCTGTCATCCGGAGGAGTATAACCGGCTACCTGTGCATTGGGAATTACAACAGCAGTATTCTGGAATGTACGCACTTCACCGCTGGGAAGCAGATCAATTCTCTTATTATTCTCTTTTGGGAAGATGTTAGCAACCTGATCACCACGATCATATGCTACAATGGCATAAAAATAACGTTTGCCATTCTCAACATCTGTATCCACAAACTGATGTTGAAGGCCTGAATTATCGCCAAGATAGAAAGATGCACCCCTTCCCTGCTGATAGAGTTCTGCAGTAGCCTGAAAATATCCCTGGACATTATTATCAACATCATATTGAACCAGAGGTTTATAAGCAATAGGCGCACCCGTAGCATCTGTTATATTAAAAACTTCGTTAAAGTTGTGATCAGTTGAACGGTAAATTTTGTAACCTTCAAAATCAAATTCTTTCAAAACAGGATCAAAACTTTTTTCTGATTTGCGATCCCAATACAGTGTCACCTCGCCATCACCAGGTACAGCTACTAAAGTGGGTTTGTCCGGTGCAGGCGGGAAGCGGTAATCACTATCATAAATTTTCTGAACCGTTTCACGATTATTCAAAAGATCCTCAATATCAACCTGCGGACCGCCGCCTTCACCGTATACCAAGGCTAAAGAGAAATACTGAGTCTCACCGGCACGTAAAGGAAAATATCCTGAGCCATAGATGAAATCGCCGTCTTCACCTCTTTCGGGTTTATTGTTTACTATTGAGGAAGGCACTTCAAAATGTCCGGGCCGCATGCGGTCCCACATTTCTTCATCATCGGCCATGGAGAATTCACCTGCCGGCGAAAAATATTCAAACGAAGTCAGACCTATCTGATCAGACTCATCCACATCAGTCTGATCAAAATTGGGCTCACCTGCTGTAGGAAGGCCATCACCTTCACCACGGTCGGAAGTGGCTAACAAACCGTCTGCCCCCACATCATCAAAATCAGGATTCCAGTCGCCGTCATTGTCAATACCATCATTGCGACGTTCGTCAATCATGTAGTCGCCTACACCTTGTCCGGTTATATAATTTTTATATTGCACGGGATTAAGACGGTCAATCAAAACATTACCGTCCTGGTCTTTACGGATCTGACGGTAATGGAGATAATAATTTTCGTCGATAAGACCATCCAGATCATTATCAATACCGTCATATGCATTTGGATTGATCACGTCCACACCATCCTGCATGATGACATTACCCTCGGCAAGTAAGGTGACACCGGGATCCACAAAAATGGAATCACCAAAAGTGGCATACTTCTGTGCTTCACCACCTACACGCACAATTGTACGATTATAATCATTGTCAATCAGCACAATATCATCACCTGGAAGGATGGCACGCGGTTGAAAATCTTCAGGTACAAAAGTGGGTGCAGTTCCGGGGTAGAGGGCATTTACACCATTGTCACCGTCGTTGTCAATACCGTCATAGGGATTACCGGGGCTTTCTAAAAAGGCATAACCTACAACGCCTACAT
>JAGLOF010000207.1 GCA_023139105.1 bacterium | reverse complement strand
AAGATCTGCTGAGTGTGCACCCTCATTGAGCAGCATTCGCATTGCTCTATGCATTCCCCGCCAGACTGGCCTTACCTGCAGCAGTAGTTCCTGTCCTGAATCGGTAAGGCATACAAGACGTCTTCTTCTGTCGTTTTCATCTACTTCAAAGGCAATATGCCCCTTCTTGTCGAGAGTAGTTACCATCTGGCTTACAGCTGAGTGTGTAATTTCAAGCTCTCTGGCAATTTCCGTGACTGACATTGTACCTGTCTCGTCCAGGAGCCAGAATATCGGAAACCAGCTGTACTCAAAGGGTATATCCAATTCCCTGTATAGCTGTGATACATCTGCAAGAAAACGCTCTGACAGCCGTTTGAGGCGTGTTCCGAATATGAGTTCACCAACACGATTATATAAAGACATTTATCAAGTTCCAAAATTATGTAAGTGCTTACGTAATTGCTATTATAATAGTTTTTTTCAGCAAAAGCAAGTGGAAAATGCAGGGAATTTCAAAAAACAATCGCCAAATAACAAAATACAAATAAGGGAGGGCCCCCCAATATAACATGGATGACACGGATTGGATGGACGGATAACCCATTGTCCCCGGGGATATAGTAAGTTCACGGAAATCCCAAAAAACAATTTCTAAAAAATAAAATTGAAATAAGAGACGATACCGACACCGATGATTGTAGCGATACACTCAACCTGAATTGTGCCAGAACATTCGGTCTCGGTCTCGCAATTACAATCGTTTTTATTTTGTCACAACTAGTTTTTTGATCCTACTCGATTATGACTAAATTATTTGTGGATAGAGCTGCTGTATAATAGTGGCTCGGAGTCCCCGGTTTGTCAGCATTTCGTTTAGGCCAAGTTCAGACATGATTTTTTTGAATTTATCCACAGGTAGATTCCGGTCGATAAATACAATAGCTTCGTTGATTCAATAGCAATTGATTTATAGAAAAAGGGACAGTCATAGGACTGCCCCTTCTTATTTATCATTAGAGTTGGAATGTTACTCGTGTTTGAGTGATTGAGCCGGATTGCTGTACGCTGCTTTGATTGATTGATACAATACCGACAGTACGGCCAGGAGTAAGGCCATAGCTGTTGAAACGAGAAAGGGTGTGGCCGCTAAGTTGATGCGATAGGGGAAATCAGCAAGCCAATTTTTAAGATAGAGATAGGCCAGTGGCCAAGCCACCAGGCTGGACAATAACACTAAGCCTAGCTGACCTTTGAGCATCATCGCGATAATACCGCCTACTTTGGCGCCCAGCACACGGCGGATTCCAATTTCCTTGATGCGGCGTTCTGCCATGAAGGCCGCCAAACCGGCCAGTCCCAGGGCAGATATCAAGATGGCCAGTATGGCAAAGAGCTGGTAAATATGGGCCATACGCTCCATGCCATGATACATCTCAGCATAGTCCTCATCTAAGAAATGAAATTCAAAGGGGAAGTTGGGATTCATTTTATGGGTCACTTCTTTCATGTGCTCTATGGCGTTTTGCATGTCTTCTGCATCTATCTTCAAGAAAAGATAACGCATGCTCCGATTATCCTCTGCGGGTGCGATGATCATGGGCCCGATTTCCCGGGTTGCAGGAGAGAAGTGAAAATCTTTGACAACGCCGATGACATGAAAGCTTCTGTCCCCCTGCCAAATTCTTGCCCCCAACACATCGTCCTGCTCAAGATAATCTGCAAAACGTTTGTTGATTACGCCCGCAGTTTCTGAAGTGATGGTGTTGGCATTATAAAATTCGCCATCCAGGATTTCCAACTCAAAAGTATTGGCAAAATCTTCATCAATGAAAATATAGGTGACCAAGGGGTCGTCGTTGGGATCTTTGCCTTCCCATGCCCAGCCAGAACCATTCCAATAGACGGCTGTGGGATTGTGTGAAGAGGCCGTAGCGTGAAGAATGCCGGGGTGATCAAGTAAGGCTTGCTTATAGGGGGCCCGGTTGTTTTGGATACTGCCCTGCAACGGCACATACACCAGCTGATCCTTAGAAAATCCCAAGTCCTTGTTCTGGAGAAATCGGGTTTGCTGTAGGGTTACCAGGGTGCCGATGATTAAAATGATGGATATACTAAATTGGAATACCACCAGAATGCGACGGAATGCTGCTCCGCTTTTTCCTCGATCCACATTATTCTTCAGCACTTGTATCGGCTTGAAGTTTGATAGCAGCAGAGCAGGATAACTACCAGCCAGCAAGCCTGTTACGATGAGCAATCCCAAGAGAACCAACATTGTTTGTGGATTAAAGACCATGGCATAAGGTATTTCCTCTTCAGCCAGATTGTTAAACCCCGGGAGCAACAGTATTGTCAATCCAATTGCGATTAAAGTAGCCAAAAGACTGAGGAATACAGACTCTCCAAAGAATTGTCTGATAATCTGATTTCGGTGAGCTCCTGAGACTTTGCGCATGCCCACTTCCCGGGCCCTGCGAACAGAGCGGGCTGTGGCCAGGTTCATATAGTTAATACAAGCCACCAGGAGGATGAGGCCACAGATTATGCTCAACATACGGATTTCTTCATCGGTACCATACGTTTTGATATATACATCTTTGAATGGAAAAATAAAGGCATCTAAATTGGTCGTCGGATCGGATTCCCGGATACGGTCAAATATTTTTTCATTAAATGCTTCAAAATCAAATCCTGGCTGCATCAGCAGATAGGCGCGAAAACTACAATTATACCAGGTTTGCAAAAAATTGGGGTCATGCACTTTCTCAATAAAAGATAAGGGAGTCCAGACGTCAAATTTCCGTGTGGAGTTGGAAGGAGAATCTTTCATGACACCCACCACTTTGAAATCGTGGGCATCGTCCATTCTGACCGTTTCTCCGATGGGATCTTTATCGTCGAAAAAGCGGGCAGCCATGGTCTCAGACAGCACCATTATAAATGGATCATCGGTCAAGTCCTCTTGATTTCCCCGAACCCAGGGATATGTGAAGACATGGAATATTGAGGGATCGGCCATTTGAAATTCTGTTTTTATTTTCTTTTCACCTATGGTGAACAAGGCCTCGGGTTGTCCGTTCATAAAACGAGCAGACTCCAGTACTTCAGGATATTCAGCTTCTAACGCTTCGGAGACGATGGGAGGTATGCCCCAGCCATCGACGCGGCGCTCGCCATACTGTTGATAGCAGCGTAGCCATTGAATGTCGTTATAGTTTTCATGGAATGTATCATAGCTAAATTGATATTGGATCCAAAAAAAGATGAGCATGCAGGCCGCCAGCCCCATTGACAGTCCGATGATGTTAATCAGAGAATAACCGATGTGCCGTTGCATCTGACGAAGTGCAATTTTGAAATAGTTTTTAATCATGGAAAACCTCCATCTCCATTGGTGTATAAGAATCTCAGGTAGTGTGGATAAACATTGGGCCATATACCAAATGCCAGCTTTCACAGTGCCCTGCTCAGCAGAGAGTGTGTGAAAGATTTCATCGAAATCTCCCACCAAATAATGACGATCCTCGTCAGGGCAGAGCCAGAAGTAGATCTGTCGGAATCCCTTGATGAAACCTGGCATGGTCTTCATAGTCATTACTCCTCAAAGGCCATAGTATCAAATCCATCCCACATGACATCATTTACTTTTTTTATTTCGAGTAATGCATCGTAGCCCAACTGTGTAAGGCGATAGTATTTGATGGCCTTGCCGCCGCGTTTGGCATTGGGCTCACCAATTGATGATTCCAGAAAACCAATTTTACTCATTCGGTTCAGTGGAACATAGACATTGCCGATAGTCCATTTCTTGTTGGTGTGACGGTTGAGGTATTCACGAATGTTCACCAGATAAGCATGAGATTCCATGCGGAAGATGGCCAAGAGTACCAGCTCTTCTTTACGAGTAAGATATTTCATGTTGACTCCCTGACAGAGGAAAAATTCTTTTACAATGTAAAAGTTACAATATAAAGTACGGTGCTTGATGGTGAAGGTTGCAATAAATTTTATATTGTAAAAGTTATGGGAGTGAAACTTTTTGAATTTATAACGCGTATGACAATATGATATATATCAATTTGATATAGGAGGAGTGGTGGCCCGTTTGCAATTAAGTCGATTTGTCATACTGGGATTGATCAACGCAGAACCCATGTCAGGCTATGACATTAAGAAGTTTATTGAAGAGACCATTGCCGATTTCTGGAATGAGAGTTACGGCAACATCTATCCTACTTTAAAAAAACTGGTGGAAGAAGGATTGGCCGTCAAGTCAACAGAACATCAACAGGGCAAACCCGACAGAATGATCTATCAAATTACCGATGCCGGGCTGGATGTGCTGAAACAATGGCTGGAATCGCCATTCTCTTTACCAAAGGTGAGAAATGAATTTCTGTTGAAGTTGTTTTTTGGAGCGAATGTCCCGGCAGAGACCAATCGCAAGCATATCTTGATTTATCAGTCAATGCTTGAGAAACAATTGGAAAACTACAAAAAATCTACTGACTATTACAATAGTATGCTTTCAGAGAGTCGGGAAGATCAACTGGGTCTGTTGACTTTAAGGCAGGGGACATTAGTGCTGGAAGCCAGACTTAAATGGTGTAAAGAAGCATTAGCGATTTTACTGGATTATTAGAGGAGAAGAGATGAATTCAACAACAGAAAGATGGACGCCCTGGGCCTTACTCTTTGGTTCGGCCTTTATGTTTTACCTGGGAGGCGGTGACCGCCCGCTGGAAATGGCTGTCTGGTTGGCCCCTTTCCTGCTGCTTAGGTTCTTTATGATTCAAAGATCCGGGAAAGCTTTTTTACTGGCCTATCCTGTAATTACTGTCAGTATTTTTTTGGCATCCAAGGGTATGACGCCTATGCCTATACTGTTTTTTGCCATCTCTATGGCCATTAGTGGTGTCTATATCCTTCTGCCTTATTTATTAACTCGTATATTGTTGCGTCGAATACCGGCTGTGCTGACGACATTGCTCTTTCCGTTACTTATGACGACATTTGATTATCTTGCCACTATGAGTGGTTGGGGCACATGGGGGCATTCAGTCTACGGATTGAACAATCTTGCCCTTTTACAATTGACATCAGTGACGGGACTATGGGGTGTGGGTTTTCTTATTGCCTGGACTGCCGCTGTGGGCAATAATGTTTGGGAACGCTCTGTCAATCGAATCAACAATAAGCTGTTGTTGACCTGGGGAGCAGTGTTGGTCACAACGCTTTTATTCGGAGTTATTCGTCTGGGCATTGGTGCCAGGACTCATGATATTACTGCTGCCGGAGTCATATTGAGCAATGAACAGCAGATGGCATTTAATGATGCTGTTCTTCCTTTGGCCGCTGACTCATGCATTACAAGTGAAGAGATCAATGTTATTCGGACGCTTTCATTTCAGATGGCAGACTCATTATTGCAAAATACGGTAGAGATGGCGGTTGAAGGCGTTGATCTGGTGATGTGGAATGAGGCTGCGCTGCCGGTCTTTCGCCAGGATGCGGATTCAATTATGCAGTTAGTTCAGACGCTAGCCCTCAATCGAAATATTTATATCGGGGCGACTTTTGCTGTGGTTGAAGATGATTTGAGTAATGGGCTTGAGAAGGCAATTGAAAATCAGTTGATCCTGATCTCTCCAAAGGGGGAGCAGCTGTGGCAGTATGCCAAATCTGTGCTGGTGCCCGGGCCGGAGACCATGATGTCTATACCTGGTGACAGCACCTTGAAGTTGGCCTCGACAAAACATGGTGACTTTTCCGGAGCGATCTGCTATGAAATGGATTTCCCCGGCTATATTAGTCAGGCTGGAGGCATCAAAAGTGAATTGCTCCTGGCACCGGCCAATGATTGGCTGGAGATTAAGCGCACTCATGCACGCATGGCCAGAGTACGGGCGATAGAAAACGGTACTGCACTATTCCGCGTGGCCAGCCGTGGTGTGTCTCATTCGGTAGACCCGTTGGGTCGGGTGATTGACAAATGGGATTTCTTTGAAAGTGGAGGACAATTTGTCATGACAGTGAAGGTTGGATCTGTATTTACTTTATATTCTGTGCTGGGTGATGCATTGGCCAAGTTCTCAGTGCTTGGAGCATTATTGATGGTGGCATGGGGAATAGTAAATGCAGTGAAATCCCGAAAGACAATTCACAAATAGCAAATAGCAAAAAACAAATAGCAAATAGCAAATAACAAAAAGCAAAAAACAAATAGCAAAATTGAAATAAGAGATGATTCCGATACCTATGAATTTTTGTCTCCGGGGTGTTTGAGGTGTTCTTCCTCTAATTCCCCGGGGGCATATTTAATGCAAGTAAAATTCCAAAAAACAATTCCCAAATAACAAAATTGAAATAAGAAATGATTCCGATAGCGATGATGGTAATGATGCACTCAACCTTCAATTGGCAGGACATTCGGTGTCGGTCTCGGTTTCGCAGTCGTAATCGTTTGTTGTTTTGTGGTTATAAGTGAAAGAGACGATAGCGATAACGATAACCGATATCGATATCGAAGGAGGGTGTGATATATTCAACTCAATTGTACCGGGACATTTGGTTTTGGTTTCGCAATCGTAATCGTTTTTTGTTCTACGGGTTATAAGCGAAAGAGACGATAGCGATAGCGATACCAATGGAAAAAGTGGATCCATTTAGTCTTTAATTGCATCTAATCCCCCGGTGATATAGTGAGAATGTTAAAATACACTATTTGTATTGTTAGAAAAAATACATTTGCAATTAATTAAAAAAAATACTTGACACTGCTTATATTTTTATATAGTTTTGTATTCACCGTCAATAAGTTTCAGGAGTGTTTGTCATTACACATTTTCTCCCCCATTGCCTGACTTGCTTTCCGAAGTATATTTGCCACGCTTCCCTTGGCGGAGTGGAAAAAACATCCCCCTTGTATAAGGTTTATTTAGTAATCAGAGAAGATTGCTGCCAATGCCGTGGTATTTGGTATTGCAATCGTAATGATTGTTCTTTCAAGATAATTTTTTTTCTTGTTCTTGCCTGCATTCTTCTTGTAAGTGCAGCAGCATTTGCCGGTGGTAAACATGATATGAAATCTTCACCGCTCTTTGCTCATTCTCTTGAGTCAGCCATTTCAGAATTTACAGGGGAAGCTATATGAAACATTTGTTTTGTATTTATGTCATTACAGCTATGTTGTTTGTTGGCTGTGATGTAGAGAAAAAAACTATTGTGGATACAGAAAAAATTATACCGGAGCCTACGGAAAATTCAATTGTTTTTATGCGTGATAAGGATATGCATTTATATATTACCGATGATGCTTGTGAAAAAAGCTATGAGATTACAAGTTTTTTTGATGAACAGGGGAATTGGGGGCCTGATAAAAAATATATATACTTCATGTCCCGCTTCAAGCTCTATAAAAAAAAGTATAATGCAAATTATCGTATCCAACTTTCTCCTGACAGTTTAATGTGTGAATTGCCACGTGTTTCACCAAATGGGAAGAATATCATCTTTTCCGGATACCCTGTGGAGCAAGAGCATCAAAATTGTAGTATCTATCATATCGATCAAAATAATAATGTAAGAAAGCTTATTCATAGTGGATTGATTTCACCTTCTGAAGAGTTTCATTTTAATTGGGGCAGTTGGTTGCCTGACGGCCGTAGAATATTATTTACATATTGCAATTTGTGGACAGATTTAAGTGAACTTGAATCTCATATTGGCTTATTTGATTTAAAAACCAGGCAGATTGCTACAATATCTAAACTTGACAGCTTTTATGCCGGGTGGGCGGTTGCTTCGCCCACAGCAGATGAATTTGTTTTTACCAGTTATGATTACAAACTCTATATTGCAAATTATGATGGCCTGATTTTGAAGCAATTAACAGATGAATTTCCGAGTTGGATACCCAATTGGCATCCCAATGGTGAGAAGCTTATTTATTGCTATTATGATAAGGAACAGCGTAGAAAGATGATGATTATTAATCGTGACGGAACGGATCGGCATCCGTTTATTGTTGATGGTGAAGAAGTAATTGGTGTAGGTGGTGCGTGGTAACTGTGAATCAATGTTTATGGCTGGTTTCGGTATAAGTAAGGCTATTGTCAATTTTTTTTTCAGATTGAAAAAAATGATTAATCACATTTAAAAAATCAGGAGTAAAACATGAAGAGATTAATTATGTTTGTAGTAGTGACGCTCGGTGTGCTGTATTCTAGTCCGTTATCTGCACAATCATGCATTCAAAAGGGAGCGTACAGCATAGGTGGAGGTTTTCAGTATTATGCGGAGTCACGGGAAAATGTAGATGGAAATACATATTACTTTAATGCGTCTCCCGGTCTCGAGCATTTTATAGTGAATAAATTTGCTGTTGGATTCATGGCTAATTATTTAAGCATTTCTTATAAGAATGGCAGAACAACGCAATGGTATTTGGGACCGGTAATGCGATACTATTTCTTCGAAAATGATAATGTAATGACATTTGCAGGAGCAGGGTATTTAAAAGGAAGTAATAAATATAGAGCAGCATTCTTCATGTTGGGAGCAGATAAGTTGATTACCAAGAATATTGCGCTGGAATCGGTGGTTAAATATACAGATTTAAATAATTGGGTAAAAGCACAGCGTCTCTCCGTTGAAATTGGGGTAAAAGTATTTTTATTTAATTAAGGTGGACAGCACAGCTATATTGCATTTAAAACTTCAGATCATACAGATAAAGAGCAAGAGCTGTTGTCCACGGAATACACGGAGCCGCCTGGCCCGGCCCGAGAGCAATATTAATGATTATCAGGGCGTACCACCGTTTGTCTTTTCGAGGATCTTTTCCCGAGAAATCTTAAAAAAGTAGCTGGTGTGGGAATAATTGATTTTTAAGATCTCTCACGGTGAAGCTGTTCGAGAAGACAATAGAAGAGTGAAGTGCGAGAGCAAGAGCTGTTTTCCACAGAATACACGGAGCCGCC
>JAGLOF010000206.1 GCA_023139105.1 bacterium | reverse complement strand
TAAAAATGAGGTGAAGTCGGGTTAATGGTTAATACATTATAGCAATTCACCGTTAATTATGGATGAACTATGCCCGATTACACGCGATCATTATTTTCCGGCGGCACATATTTTTTTACCCTAATCACCTATAAACGCCGGCATTTTTTAACAACACCCGTTGCGTGAAAACTGCTCAAACAGACATGGTAGGAAGTACAGACAAAATGGCCTTTTAAAGTAAACGCGCTCTGTTTATTAGAGGATCACCTACATTGTGTAATCACCCTTCCTGAAAACGATTGTAATTATGCCTTGCGGTAGAGATTAATCAAAAGCAAATTTTCACGGCTCTATCGTCTTGAGGGATTGATTGAGAATATCCCACAAAGCCTGTCACGCGTGAAACGTAAAGAGCTGCCTGTGTGGCAGCGAAGATATTGGGAGCATTAAATCAGCTGCGTAGGGTGCGCAAATTCGCCGGGTGCCCTGATCATTCAATAATGCATGTGGCACGATCCTTTAAGTCGTGCTGCTAGCTGGGCAGGCCGGGAGTAACCCCGGCACAGCTAAACCTTAAAGGCGGAGGGTTACCCCTTCGCCTTTTGCTTTTCTGCTTTTGTTCCGCTCGTTCCCGCCTGAATGCATGACTTTACAGGCCGGCTCAAAGTTGAAGCCAGCACAACCCCGCCACCTGGTCACAGCCTCCAGGGCGCGAGAGAGGCCCCGGGGTTGCTCAATTGTCTGAACCACAGATAGCCCCCGGATTAAATGATGGCCATGATAAGAGGAGAACCTTGTTTTTCTTCATTTACTTTAAACTGGTTAACTGATGTATATTTTTAGACTGCTTCAGGCTGGCATAAACTTGTCAGCCTGTTCTTTTATCATGGTCATCCGCCTATCATGGGTATCTGTGGTTCAGACAATAAAGAGAATCGGGGAATAAAATAGCTTGCATTTACGATCAGTTTTTGCTAATCTGATGGGTGTTCTTTGACACCTGTCCCGGTTCATCGGAAAAACGCTCTATGGCGATTTTTGGGCCCCGTGCAATAGAACCTAATTGCCACTAGCTAATCTTCCCTGATGCCAATTTGTGTATTATTAAGGAAACTAAAATGCGCTGAAAACGTATCTAATATTTACAGGATAGTAATGAGATCTATCAGGAATCACAAGGACACAAAAAACCAATAGTTATTCTCTTTTCCTGTACTTTGTGCAACTATAAACAGTAAAATAAGGAGGATGCATGAAAAAGCTGTGGCTCATCATTGGGCTGCTTATCGCTGCTTTTACGATCTCGGCTCAGACCACGGTAGAGGATGTTCAAACCTTTACCCTGAAAAACGGCATGAAGGTGATGGTACTTGAAGACCACTCAATTCCAAATGCCAATATGTTTTTCTTTTGGCGAGTGGGATCACGTAATGAGGTTCCGGGTATTACCGGCCTCTCACATTTTTTTGAGCACATGATGTTTCTGGGGGCAGAGAAGTATGGCCCCAAAGAGTTTGACCGGGTTATGGAAGCAGCCGGCGGTGCCAATAACGCCTACACCACCGAAAATATGACCGTGTACACCGATTTCTATCCGTCATCTTCTCTGGAGGTAATCTTTGAGTTGGAAGCCGATCGTATAGGTCATCTCGCCTTTGACTCAGTCATGGTAGAGAGTGAGCGTGGAGTAGTGCTTGCGGAGCGGATCACTCGCATGGAAAATAGCAATTACACCCTTCTTTCCGAGCAGGTTAAGGGAGTGGCTTTCCTGGCTCATCCCTACCGTTGGTCGGTTCTGGGGTATGAATCCGATATCCGTAATTGGAAAAGAAGCGATCTGCAGAAATATTTTGCGACTTATTATGCCCCGAACAATGGCGTTTTAGTGATCTCCGGCGATGTTGAAGTAAAAGAGGTAAAGCGCCTCTGTAAAAAATATTTTGAACCTATTCCGCCACATGATCCACCACGGCCCGTGCATACTACTGAACCTGAGCAGCTGGGCGAGAAACGTCTCTACGTTCACAAAGATGTCTCATCTCCAAATATCATGATAGTCTATCATGTTCCGGAAACCCGGCACGAAGATTACTATGCCCTAGATCTACTAAACGGTATTCTCTCTGAAGGACGCTCATCCCGTCTCTACAGCTCTCTGGTAGATGAGAAGCAGCTGGCTGTTCAGGCAACATCACGTATGCCAAGGGCGTTTGATCCCAACCTCTTTTACTTTTATGCGGTCTGTGCAGATGGAGTAGATGAGATAGATTTGGAAACAGCAATTTACGAAGAGATTGAGAAGATCGCCCAAAACGGTGTGGCCGAAAATGAGCTTCAAAAAATAAAGAACCGCCGTCTGGTTGGATTTTACCGTTCTATGGAGACCATTTACGGCAAGTCCAACACCATAGGCACCTATGAACTCTTTTTCGGTGATTATAAAAAACTCTTTACCGCACCGGATGAGTACAACAAAGTAACCACAGAAGACATCAAGCGGGTGGCCGGTAAGTACTTTAAAAAGAAGAACCGTACTGTGGGCATCCTGAAATCAGAGGAGGAGGCGTAATGAAAAGAGGAATTTTAATCGCTCTGATATTGGTCATGGCAGCCTCACTGTCTCTTTTAGCGGCAGGTGAATTCAAACTGCCCGAATATGAAAAGTTCACATTGAAGAACGGACTGACCGTCTACCTCATGGAGCAGCATGAAGTGCCAATGATTTCTTTAAATATGGTACTACCTGCCGGCTCTGTAAAAGACGGCTTACAGTATGGACTGGCTTCCCTAACAGCCGATGCCCTTATGTTTGGCACCAGGAGTTACACAAAGCAGCAGATTGAGGAGTCCCTGGAATTTATCGGTGCCCGCTACGGCACTGGTGCGAATCTGGAATATGCCGAGGTCGCTCTATCTTTCGTAAAGAAAGACATTGACACAGTGCTGCCTATTCTCAAAGAGATAATCACCGAGCCGCTCTTCAATTCGGATGAATTTGAGAAGCGTAAGACTAGGCTGATAATGCAGCTTACTATGTCCAAAGAGCAGCCCCAGCGTGTAGTAGGCACTTATTTCAAATCTTTCCTTTTTGCTGACCATCCTTATGGTATTCCCGGACAGGGCAGCAAAGAGACAGTGGCCGACATAACTTTGGAAGATGTAAAAACATTCTATACACAAAATTACTCACCCAAAGGTTCGGCCATTGCCGTGGTTGGAGATTTCAAAACCTCCGATATGAAAAAGGCGATTAAAAAGCTTTTCAAGTCATGGAAAGGCGAAGTTACAACCGATCCCGTACCTGAAGCTAAGCTTCCGCGTCACGTTAAGAACCGTGTCCTGCTGGTGAACAAAGATGACGCCAGTGAGACCCAGTTCCGTATCGGATCTTTTGGCGTGCCCCGCAGCAATCCGGATTATGTTCCCGTAGAAGTTATCAATACAATTCTGGGCGGCCGTTTCACTTCATGGCTGATGGATGAACTGCGAACCAATGCCGGTCTTACCTACGGCGCAGGCAGTGGTTTCAGCCGTTACAAAGAGAGCGGATCGTTCATTATCTCCAGCTACACTCAAACAGCCAAAACCGTTGAATGTATTGATCTGGCTCTCGAAGTGTATGATCGTCTCTTCAACAAGAGTATAGAGGAAAAGCTACTTCTTTCGGCAAAAAACTATGTCAAGGGACAATATCCGCCCAAGTTTGAAACTTCGGGTGCTCTGGCCGGTCTGCTCACCTCCATGTTCAACTATGGATATGACGAGACCTTCATTAACACCTTCCAGTCCAAAGTGGATGAGCTGACTGTAGAAAAGACAGAAGAGATCATTAAAAAATATTTTCCCAGAGAGAATCTGCAGTTTGTCCTGATTGGCAAAGCATCTGAAATAAGGGATGCTGTTTCTAAATACGGTGAAGTAGTTGAAAAAGAGATAAAGGATACGGGGTTCTAAATAGCAGGTTTATATGTTTTATGAGGGGCTGTTCATAAGGACAGCTCCTTTTTTTTATCCTGCAACAATGTAGTAAGTGATTGATATCGAAACGATTGATTAATGAATTAAAGATTTAAGATACCATTTTCAAGAATAGACTTACCATCAATAGTGAGAGTGGGTTTAAGAATAACTCCATTAAAATGGCAATTAGCATTATTTTTTCCGCCAAAACTTATATTATTCCCAAATGCAAAATGGACGGTTCCCAGGCATTTCTCATCTTCTAGTATATTGCCTGAAATAATGGCCTTATTACTTGTTCCAATACCTATTTCACCTATAATTCGTGCTGCGCTGCCAAAAGGTTTTAGCATCTTTCTTAAATGTTGAACCTGACTGCCCCCTGATATTCTTACAGCAGTACCTTCTTTAATGCTTAGTTTGATCACATCATTTATTTTACCAATTTGTGTGAAAGATCCATCAAGAATAATTGTTCCATTGATAGTATTCGCTATAGGTGCAACACAGGCTTCACCAAATGGCAGGTTGACAAAACGACCGGGTTCATGTAACATGCCAGTATCTGCTACACCTTTCATCCTGTTGATGGAGAATTTGAGATCAGTACCAAGTTCTGTTGTTAAATGCCCTTGGCGACCGATTGTAAGTATATCTGCAATCTTGCGGGAGAGTCTTATTGTTTGAGTATATTCTCCATCCAGGTTCCGGATTAACATTGCTTTTGTAACACCTGGCAGGCTGGCAATCCGTGTGCCTCGTTTACAGGCATTTCTTCTGAAATTTGTATGTGAAAGTGATTTTTGAGTAAGAAAAATAGCCGCATCCATTGTAGAGAGAAATGTCGCTAATTTATTTATTGGGACAGTGTTTTTTGCGGTAGTGTCAGGAATAATTGATAGATATGGATTAAGGCCGATATTTATACCTTGTGTATAAAAATGTGAAGCTAATTCCATTTTATTGTGATCAGAAAGGATTAAAAGTTTTTCATTGCAAGATATCTTGAAACAATCCTTGAAAACCGATATGATAGCTTTTTGTAAATGCGGCATTAGACATAACCTTCTTTTCAAATCAATTAACTAAATACACAAATTAAAGGTGATGATTAATAAAGTTCAGGTATTCAAAAATTTGAATTGGTTAATAAAACCTAACTTGAAAAGAGGCTAAAGTCAAGAACAAATATTTATTAATGTAAGTAATTCTTCGGGTATTTGAAAAATAGTAATAATTTTTTAAAAAATGAATCAATTTGACAGATTTTGAATTTTGTTTTTTCTTGAAAAAAGTGTATATTTTAAATTGTTTGAGATAACAACAACTTTATGATATTTATATCGTAAGTTTGTTATAGAATTATTCGGATATGAGTATGAAATAAAGGATATTTAAGCAGCTTTGAAAATGATGCCAATTGCCATAGGGCAGTACATACCCGGTGATTCACCAATTCATTTGATGGATCCGAGAACTAAATTAATTACTGTCTTTGCATTCATGATATCGATGCTTAATTTCCATGAATTACCTTTATTGATTATATATTCATTTTTCGCATTATTTATTTACAGACTGGCTGGATTATCATTGATATTTGCGTGGAAAAGTATTAGACCGTTGTCAATACTTATCATATTTACAATATTAATTCATTCGCTTGGAAACTCTGGCAGTGCATCACAACATATTCCATATTTGAATATTTCTTTCACAAGATCAGGCTTTTTTAGCGGTTTGTTTTTTGGAGTCAGGATAATAAATTTGATAATGTGGGCAAGCTTATTAACATTAACTACGGCTCCCATGGCCATTGCCGATGGTATTTACAGATTGATCAGACCGCTCAAAAAAATTGGTCTGCCTGCTCAAGACCTGGCAATGATGATCTCTATTGCCTTAAGATTTATACCAATTCTCTTTGAAGAGGCATTACGTATCCATAAGGCACAAAGAGCACGCGGGGCTTCATTTTCAGGAAATATAATACAACGGGCCAGATCGATACTGCCTTTACTGATTCCGTTATTCATTGCCACATTCAGACGCGCTAATGAACTGGCTATAGCAATGGAAGCAAGATGCTATCATAGTGAACATCCGAGAACCAGTTATTATACATTAAGTTTTGCCAAATTGGATATCATAGTATTTATCAGCATGCCGGCCATACTTGCACCAATATGGATATTGGGATAAGTACATGCCGAGAGTTCTGAAAATTTTGATTGAATATGATGGTACTCAATTTGCCGGTTGGCAGGTTCAACCGGGTCAACGAACAATACAGGGTGAAATTGAAAGTGCGCTATTTAAGCTCACCGGTGAATCAATCAGGATTGTTGCTTCAGGAAGAACCGATGCAGGTGTTCATGCAACAGCACAGGCAGCAAGTTTTAATACAGAATCACTCCTTGAAACAGATGTGTTTGTCAGAGGATTAAACGGTAGTCTGCCATTTGATATCAGAATTTTATCAGCAGAAGAGATGTATGAAGGTTTTAATGCCCGATTTGATGCAGTAAGACGGATTTACAGATATACATTATCAAAAAGATCACAGGCAATTGGCAGGCATTATGCATGGTATCCACGTTGTAATTATGATCTGAGTTTAATGAAAGAAGCTGCAAAATCATTAATTGGAGAACATGATTTCCAGACTTTTGCAAAATCCGGTGATGTAAATGATGATTATCATAGTATAGTTTACAGGATTGACTGGCAGGAGACAGATTCATCTGTAATCTTTGAGATAGAGGCGATCAGATATTTCCATAATATGATTCGCATAATTATCGGTACGCTTATCGATGTGGGAAGAGGTCGTATGTCAGTGGAAGAATTTACTGCATTGCTTGACTCAAAGGATAGAAGAAAGGCCGGCATAACTGCCCCGGCTCACGGATTAAATTTATATAAAATAATATACTAGGAGAGACAATGAAGTTCTTTATCGACACAGCAAATCTGGATGAAATCAGGGAAGCTGCAACTTTAGGCGTACTTGATGGCGTTACAACTAATCCCTCGTTAATCGCCAGAGAAGTTGCACGGACAGGAATGTCATTACCTGAAATCTACAAGACTATTTGTGATATAGTTGACGGTCCTGTAAGTGCCGAAGTAATAGCACTTGATGCGGATGGAATGATCAAAGAAGCTGTTGAACTTGCAAAAATTAATGATAATATTGTAGTTAAAGTTCCGATAACGTCAGATGGACTCAAGGCAGTTAAGGCACTATCTGCAAAAGGAATAGAGACTAATGTCACTTTGATTTTTTCTGCAAATCAAGCTTTGCTCGCTGCCAAAGCAGGTGCAAGCTATGTGAGTCCTTTTGTAGGACGTCTGGATGATACCAGCCAGGACGGAATGGATCTTGTCGGTGATATCATGACTATTTTTGAAAATTATCAAATGAACACAGAAATTATAGTTGCAAGTATTCGCAGCCCGGAGCATGTTCGTATCTCCGCACTAATCGGAGCACATGTATCGACTATACCTTTTAAAGTAATTGAACAACTCGCAAAACACCCTTTGACAGATATCGGCATTGAAAAATTCCTTGCTGATTATGCTAAAATGCAAGGCTGATCTCAAAAAAACAGGGAGATTGCCCATGAATTGTCGTAATAAACATCTATTGTTTGTGCTCACAAATTTGATTATTTTTGGTGCAATCGGTTTTTCGGCATGTTCCAGAAAAAGCAAAATCGAGTCGGAACTCTTTACCGAATCACCGATAAATCATAAAGTGGTCCAAACTGTTTCAAATCCTCAAATCATAGATAATATGATGCAGGATCAAATTACGCAGTCCCGTCAAAATGCTTTAACCAGAGCTATTGCTGATGTCAGTGAAGCCGTTGTAGGTATAAGCGTTGCAAAACCACGTAAACTTCGTTATGACCCATTCTGGGACCTTTATTTTGAGACGCAGGAGGCATCTAACAGTCTTGGTTCCGGATTTCTTATATCCGGAGATGGGTATATATTGACAAATGAACACGTTGTGGGAGAAAACGGCGAGATTACTATTACGACTACTGATGGTGTTAAACATAAAGCTGTACGTGTGGGGCAGGACCAGAAATATGATGTAGCCCTATTAAAAGTAGATGGCGGCAATTTTCATTATATATCACTTGGTAATTCAGAAGATATTATTATCGGTGAGTGGGCAATTGCGCTGGGTAATCCCTTCGGACTATTTGATATCTCTGCAAAACCGACTGTTACAGTTGGTGTTATCAGTGCCACACAGATGGATTTCCGTCGTGCTTTTGAGGGACGGTCATACTCAGAAATGATACAGACCGATGCCGCAATTAATGGTGGCAATAGCGGCGGACCATTGGTAAATAGTTTTGGTCAGGCAATTGGAATTAATACTTTTATTTTTACAGGAAATTCTTATAGTCAGGGATCTGTGGGAATTGGTTTTGCCATCCCGATAAATCGGGTCAAATTGATATTGCCTGCATTGAAAAATATTGGACATATCGATCGTTCATTTAAAACAGGATTGGAAGTTAAAAATATAAGCAGACTTGTTGCACGTATGAAACGTATAAATATTAATGATGGAGTAATTGTCACCAGGATCTCCAAAGGTAGTCCGGCTGAAAAAGCAGGGCTGAAGAGAGAAGACATAATTGTAAAAATTGGCGAGTATCGTATACATTCTGCCAGAGAGGCCCAAACAGTAATTAATAATATTGATGTTACAGAGGATGAGAGCCTGGAGATTTGGATTTATCGCGATGGCAAGATTAAACAAAAGACATTAAAAATAGCGCAAGATCAAATTTAACGGAGGCATTTTGATTTCCAGATATACGCTCCCTGAAATGGGTAAAATTTGGACACAACAGAATAAATACCAGAAATGGCTTGATGTTGAACTGGCAGTATGTGAAGTGCAGGCTGAACGTAATGAAATTCCTGAATCATCCTGGGTGATAATAAAAGAAAAAGCAGGTTTTGATTGTGCAAGAATTGATGAAATTGAAGCTGAAACGCATCATGATGTGATAGCTTTTCTTACCAGTGTGGCAGAGCATGTTGGTCCTGAATCAAGGTATATTCACCTGGGAATGACATCTTCTGATGTGCTTGATACGGCAACATCTTTGCAGATAAAAGAAGCCGGAAAAATTATTCTACACAAATTAAAACAATTCAGGAAGGCTTTGGCTACCAGAGCTGTTGAACACAGTCATACAGTATGCATTGGCCGTTCTCATGGTATTCATGCTGAACCTACTACATTTGGTCTCAAGCTGGCAATGTGGTATGATGAAGCTGGGCGTAATATACAACGTCTTGAATCCGGTATTAAATCTGCTTCTACAGGCAAGATATCAGGTGCAGTGGGAACTTTTGCACATTTGGATCCTGAAGTGGAAGAGGCCGTTTGTGAACGTTTGGATATTGCCGCAGCACCAATATCTACGCAAGTAGTCCAGCGAGACCGCCATGCTGAATTCCTCAATGCAATTGCACTGATAGGTGCAAGCCTGGAGAAGATTGCAGTTGAGATTCGTCACTTGCAGCGTACGGAAGTATTGGAAGTAGAAGAATATTTTGCCAAGGGGCAAAAAGGCTCATCTGCTATGCCGCATAAGCGGAATCCAATTATCAGTGAAAGAGTTACAGGCCTTGCCAGATTATTGAGAACCAATGCACAGGCAGGCATGGAAAATGTAGCACTATGGCATGAACGTGATATCTCTCACAGTTCTGTCGAGCGCATTATCCTGCCTGATAGTACTATTCTGATCGACTATATGCTTGATAAAATGACAAAGTTAATCGCTAATTTACTAATTTACCCTGAAAATATGAAAAAAAATCTTGATAAGACAAAGGGATTGATTTTTTCGCAAGTATTACTGCTTCGTCTGGTGGGAAAAGGTATTACACGAGAGAAAGCATATAAAATGGTACAGGCTCCATCTATGAAATGCTGGGAGACAGGCAGATCATTTCAAAGTATTGTAATTGAAACAGAACAAATCTCTGAATTATTAACGGAAAAAGAGATCCTTGAATGTTTTAACCTTGATGTACAACTTAGAAATGTAGATGCTATGTTTAAACGGGTTGGATTAAAAACAGGCCAGGCAAGTTTTTAAATGACATTCATTCAACATGGCTGGGAGTTTCTTGTTATCGCCTTGCTGGCTGTGTTCATTTCATTTATTGTGTGGAAAATGAAAAGGGCCAGGATGCTTGTATGGTGCTTAGTTATGTTTTCCATGTTAATTCTTGTTCTGACAATGTTTTTTTACAGAGATCCTGTTAGAACAATACCAGAGCAGAGTGGAATCATAGTTTCTCCGGCTGATGGCAAAATTGTGGCCATAGATACTGTATCACAAATCTGGTGGAATAATGAATCAATGCTGCGCATATCTATCTATCTGTCGCTAATGAATGTGCATATTAATAGAATACCGGTTTCAGGTACTGTAATGTTAAAGAAAAGGTATGATGGTAGTTTTCATCCGGCCTATTCAAAAGATGCATCAGATAAAAATACAGCCGTATTACTGGGGATTCAAACAGATATAGGGCCTGTATTTATTAAACAAATAACCGGTATGCTTGCCAGGCGAATTATCTGTAGACCACAAATAGGAGATTCGGTTAATATAGGGCAAAAATACGGACTGATAAAACTTGGATCACGTGTTGAATGTTTTCTACCTTTGAATACTTTCCCTGAAGTAAAGATTAATGAAGATGTAAAAGCTGGAGAGAGTGTACTTGCAAAATATTGAAAAAAGACATGTGCTCATTCCAAATATATTTACCTGTCTGAACCTTGTCGGCGGGTTCCTGGCTATATGGCAGATGACAGAAGGTCATTTTCATACAGCAGCCTGGATAATAATAATCGCCGTTTTATTTGATATGGCAGATGGTAAATTAGCCAGACACCTGGATTCCGAAAGCGAATTCGGTTTTCAGCTGGATTCTATGGCAGATTTAATTACCGCCGGTGTAGCACCGTCTATGATGATTCTCTACACTGCCAATCTGCCAATTATGATAAGAGTAATTAGTGCATCGATGTTTTTACTCTCTGTTGCATATAGATTAGCCAGATTCAATGTGCACGAGAAAGATGAAAGACATCATATATACAGAGGGCTGCCAGCACCAGTAGCAGCCCTGACAATTGTTGGTTTTTGGTTTTTTAGATTCCGGGGACTCAACCTGGAACCATATGCATGGGCTGTACTTATTTTTCTCTTATCAGGATTGATGATTACAGGAATACCCTATAAGTGGCCCCGTGTCCGATTCAATGAGGGCCTCGTACAGTGTATATATTCTGTGCTTAAATTATTTATAACTGCTGCAATGACAGTATTTCCATCATTATTTATGTTCCCGTGTTTTATCGGTTATGTAATCAGGGGTATTGTTAAATTTTATGTTAAAATTTCAGAGTAAGAGAGGATATCATGTTTTCAGCTATTGGCCCAACGGAAATTCTTATTATAGTATTAGTATTGTTACTTTTATTTGGTGGCAAAGAACTTCCGAAGGTGATCAAGAGTATACTAAGAGGTTGGCGTGATTTACAACGCACAACTCATAGTATTCGTTCTGAAATAAATCAAATAATTGAAGATGATGATCTAAAAGGTTAATCGTTAATTAAGGAGGCTTTGTATGATTGGTTCACTGGGTATGCCGGAACTTTTAATTATTCTGGTTGTTATTTTATTGCTTTTTGGCGCAAAACGTTTGCCGGAGCTGGCTAAAGGCCTTGGACGCGGAATTCGTGAATTTAAGGATGCAACAAAAAACGTTGAAGATGAGATTAATAAAGAGATAAATGATACAGATAAATAGTACTACTCATTGAGTGAGAGAGGATCAATTGTATGGAGATCAAAAGCGTTTCAATTGATAAGCCGGAAGAACTAAATTTTATTCTGGGCCAGTCTCATTTTATTAAGACAGTTGAAGATATTCATGAGTTTCTTGTTTGTTCTGTTCCCGGCATTCAATATGGTCTTGCCTTTTGTGAGGCATCAGGGCCACGTCTGCTGCGTTTTTGCGGAAGCAATGATGAGCTGGTTGAACTGGCCAAAAAAAATGCACTAAATATAGGTGCCGGGCACTCATTTATTCTCTTTCTGGGTAATGCTTTTCCAATAAATGTTTTACCTGGGCTTAAGCAGATTCCTGAAATATGTAATATATTTTGCGCGACCGCAAATCCTTGCACAGTAATTATTGCTGAAAATGAATCGGGCAGGGGAATACTTGGAGTCATAGATGGCGGCTCACCATTGGATGTTGAGACCGAGGATGATATCAAGATCAGAAAAAGTTTTTTAAGGAATATAGGTTATAAGGCATGATTGATAAAAGAATGAATATTCGTAAATTGTCACTGCATATTTTAATTACATCGGTATTTATTCTTATGCTAATTCCAATATCCCGGTTAAACGGAGAATGCCGTTCATATTTTTCAGATTCCGGTATTGAAGAGTATGTATGGCTTCCTAAGGCCATTGAAGGATTGAGATTTGGCGTTGTTGAAAGATTTAAATCCATACTTCAAAATGCACATGATGCCGGCTCACTACCTGAATGGTTACTGGAGTATGATAAAAATTTACTCGATTCGGCTACGCAGAACAGTATTATTTTTACCAGTGGCAATCTTGATACCTTGGGTATATGGTATTGGCAATATATCAAAGGCTACCGACGTGATCTTACAATTATTCCAATCGGTTTGGTGGAGAAACCCTGGTTTCTTATACAACTCAAGGAAAAAAGATATATTCATCCCGGGGGAGTACATTTTAGTTGGTCGAGAATAGAGATTCTCAATAATGAATGGCCCCTATGGCAGGGAGAAAAGATTTTTGCGAAATATCCTGATTATCCATTGGACATAGCATATCTACTATTGCAAAATAATCATGTCTATCCTGAAAAATCTCTCTCTGCAATATTTAATATCATTGAAAATAACTCACAAAACAAAGATCTGTATTTTTCACCAAATCTCAAGACAGATTTTCTTGTTTCTTTTCAAAAGCATCTTTCTCAATCCGCACTGCTTTATAAATTACAAAAAAGCGCATCCGTGCAAATTACCTTTGATCTGGATAGAACAATGAAGTGGGCCAGGAAAGATGGCAGGTTGACATCAATAATAAATAATCCTGAATTTTCCAGTGATTCACTGGCTCATCACTATGCAGGAGTGTATACTAGATTATCTGATGCTCTAAAAGCCAATGGCAGAGATAAAGATGTTAGTTTTATTAATTCACAGATACAAAAAATAAAATCCGGTAGATTGTTTCCACCGGATTTGTAGTAAAAATGTGGATCTATTTGTGCATAATATGATATTGGCTGTAAATAAGCCTTTGGCGAAATATCTGTTTTTATATACATCTCGAAGGACTGAGTTCCTGATAGATCTTAAAAATGCTCTTTTTGTTGTGATATTTTTCAGTTTAAAGATCTCACTGATACAAAACCCGGAAGAGAAAAAGAT
>JAGLOF010000205.1 GCA_023139105.1 bacterium | reverse complement strand
GTAAAGCCTTTATCAATTATCGAACTACCTTCATACATAAGTCCTGGATCGATAAAGTTGAGGTTTAACAATGTAGACAATAGTTATATGATTGTTGAAGAAGTGTGGTTTATGAAGTAATGTGTGTTGTATGGACAAACGATCTAAATATAAATAATAATGTATTACTAATAAAGGAGAAATAATTATGTTGTTTGCATCATTTCAACGGAGAAGATATTTGTCAATATTCATCATTTCACTTACAATAGCCACAGCTACTTCTGCCCAGTTCAACCAAGGCTGGGTCCATGAAAGAAACGGCATAATCGGTAATAATTTTTATACAGATGGAAGCAGTATTTTAACATATCAGTTATCTCAAAATTGGATAAAGGAAATTTCTGAGATATCAAATACAAAAATATTGACAGGTGATGTCAATAGTGATGGTAAACTTGAAATTGTAACTATTCAAGATAATAAATTGATTATTTTGTCTGCATCCGGCAGCACACTGTTATCCGTAGATATTGAGATATCGGGTATTCCTGATAGCTGGGTAACAATGTTAGAAGATGTTAATGATGATGGCTATTTGGATATAGGTGTTACTTATCATCGTGGTAATAATAATTATGGAGATTTGAAAGCTAGGATTTATGATTATCAGGGCAATATTCTTAAAGAGTTTACCAAATCATCAAATGCTGATGGTGATTTATCTCCAATAACCATGATCGGGAGTGAAATATTAATAGGTCAGCAAAGTGGGTACGCGAAAGATCCAAGAGGTTTCTCAAGATGGAATTATTCTACAAATGCAGAACTGTGGTATTATGATATAGGCCCGGCAAATAGGGGCTATTCCATAGCTGATATTGATAATGACGGTTTGCTAGATATTTTAATTAGTAATAGTTCGGTGCATAATGGGGCAAGTGGGAATGGTACAACGGATGGCGATAACTATTTTATTATTATTGATGAAAATGGAAATACTAAATTAACGAAGAAATATTCTGAAGGCGACGCCAATGGAGGTATAAAAAATTATTTTATTAACAGGTCTACAGGGTCTGAATATAACATATTATCATTTAAAGATCATGGTAATGCCTACCAGGGTACATCAAAAATGCATATTTGTGACCAATCTGCTACTGCCCTTTTTTCCTTTTATGGTTACAGTAATTCAGGTTGGAGTCATGCTTGGGCGGATATAGATGGTGATAATAAAATTGAGATTGTTGTCTCTAATTATAATGATTCTAAGTGTCGTATATATATATTTGACGAAGAATTGAACGTTGAATATTCACAGGAAATGTCTTCGCGATATTATATAAATGCTATTGTCGATGTAGATGGTGATGGCAAATTGGAATTAATTACATCCTCTAGAGATGAACAGGTTGTGAAAGTTTTTAATAATAGATTAGAGGTAGAATGTAGTTTAAGTGTCGGAACAGATGAGACAATATACAATGTCATTGTTTCAGATAATGATGACAATGGAAAAATTGATTTATGTGTGTTAACAGATAAGAATATTGTAGTTTTTGAAGGCAATGCTAATACTGCTGTTTTGCCGTTCCAGGATAGTGCTAATCCGGAATCGTTGTTGTTACAACAAAATTATCCCAATCCGTTTAATCCTACAACCAAGATAAATTTTGAGTTGGAAGAAACAGAACATGTTAATATTACCGTTTTTGATATTCAAGGTAATCAGATTGAAACGTTACTCAATCGCAATGTCGTACCGGGTATACATCAGGTGATGTTTAATGGTATTGGTTTGCCGAGTGGTATTTATATTTACCGTGTCCAAACTGGAAAACATACTCAGTCAAAACAAATGTTATTGTTAAAATAAGGAAGCATTTCCGGTAGGTTTTGATATAAAGGGCTACTTGTTCTTTTTCAAAACTTACTGGAATTTATTTAACCTGTTGCTCAAGCAGTGGGAATTGATTATTTTATAAAGCATTTACGCAATCTTATTATTATTTTAGTGAGTATTTATGCCAAGCAGACTCCGCAAATGGAGCCTGGCATTTTTTATATGCCTGGCTTGTACCTCAACTAATAGCCAAACCCGTTACCCCTACAAAATGAACCTTCAGGTTAGTCTTTTTGGTGAAAAGTTTGTTCCTGTTGATCTGGAGAATGAGGGTACAGATGCGCTTTTACGATTGATCCGGGATGACGAGTATAAAGATTTTGTAGATTTGAGGAAAGTCGCTGTTGATCAAATTATTAACCAGAAAAATTATCCCGGTTGCCGTATTTCAGACATTGGAAGCGTTCATCGTTCACCAGATGGCGCGATACGGCTATGTGTCACTTATAAAAAGGGCATGAGCGCCTTTCTGGATGTTCTAGACGATACCTTGGGGACTGTGACCACTGTTCCCATTTGCAGAGGTCAAGATATTAATGCGGATGGTGTCTGGGATGCAGATGTTATTTTATGCAAACCGGTTGATTTGAACCAGGATGGCTGTAAGGATATCCCCATCAGGGTGGGAAGTAACCTGGATAAACGTCCCAGGGGAATGTGGGTGGTATGCGGCCAAACCCATCAAATGCTATGGCATTTCAAGATGGGTTCACATATTCGTCATTATGCATTTGGAGACGTGGATTTAGATGGTGATGTTGAAATCTTCCTGGGCACATCGGCCACCAGTAATGGGGTGGAAGTGAACGACATCTCCGATGACAAATCCTATATCATTGGCTTGGACCACACTGGGCAATGCAATTGGAAATACATCACCGGGTATAAATCTGCTTCGACCAATCTCCTGGTACAGGATTTAAATAATTCAGGCAAGCCTGTTCTGGTAACATTAACCAATCATCAAAATCCGGAACGCCATATATCCGGTCAGCTGACCTTGTGGAATCCTCAGACACGGATACAGATTAAAAATATTCAGGAACCCAGGCTGGCTTTTACCGGATTGTGGAGGGTTGACGCAAACAATGACAGGCAATGGGATATTGTGATTGGCGTCAACTATGGCAATAGGCGGGGGTTGCGGATCTATGATTCCCGGTTGAATTTGCTCCATGAATTTAAAGAAGGTATATCCGCCGGTCGCATTGTGGTTGTTGATTTAAATCAAGACGGTGAACAAGAGATTGTTGTAATTGATTGGCCTCACCAGAAAACACACATCTTCAATTCCAAATATCAGAAAATAGGGGAGCTGGATAAAGCTGGCCTGCCAGAATTTATTCAACAGGGATTTGGCCGGCCGCCTTTACTGAGCCTTTGGGTAGAGACAGAGAAAAGACTCTACACCTATTCCATGGTGCGAACACCATTGCTGGAGAGATACCCATTACGCACCATTGTGAATTGGGTTTTGATTTGTATTTTGGGTTTGTTGGCCCTGGCCTGGATAGTGTTGGGGCAATACCCATGGCTGCACCCCCGGTTGAGGCACTGGGCTACGCAAAATAACGGATTTTGGCTATCGTCTGCCAGGGCTGGCCGCTTGATATCAAGGAATCAATATCTGTTCGATCAATTAAGAGCATGGCAATTAATGGATGAGAATCAATTGATTGCTCCTTTTCTTGCTGCCATGAAGCGTGCCAATAACCGTTCTTTTTATTATAAATTAGAAGACGGGGCGATACTGGTCATTGCGATATGGAGATTTACCAGACTATTCGAGGGGACTGTATATTTTATCTCCATTAAAGAACTCTCAAAAGAGATGACCACATTCAATAGTGATACCTGGCCTGCCATGGCCCGAAAACTGGCTCATGAACTCAAGAATCCACTTTCTACTTTATTGCTCACCCAGCAGCGTCTTCAGATGGCCTACCATGAAGATAATGCGCCCAATAAATATAAATATGATGAATACGCCAATTCCTCCATGGAGGAGATTCGTCGTTTGCGCCGTGTCAGCGATGGGTTTATGAAATACATGCAAATCAAGCCACCAGAAAAAGTGAGTATTTCGGTTAAGAAGCTCCTGGAGATTGTTGTCAAGCAGCTTAAGGCTGGACTGCCTGAGTACATTCAGTTTACTCTTGAAGCCGAAAAAGAACTCGGCTGGATTGATGCTGACAGAGATCAGATGCAGGCCCTGTTCTTTAACCTGTTTGATAATGCGGTCAAGGCCATGCCAGAGAATGGGCGTTTGGAGCTCCGGGCGATCCGCATTGAGAAGTCCGATGAGCAGGATCTAACCACATGGATTCGTTTTGAGATCAGTGATACGGGAATTGGGATTGATCCGGAGATCATGGAAGAGATATTCGAACCTTTCAGTTCATTCCGCAAAGACGGCACCGGTCTGGGGCTGTCTATTGTCAGGCAGATTACCGAGCAGCACAGTGGGGCAATATCGCTGAAGAGCAAGCCCGGCATTGGCACTACGGCTATTGTGGAATTGCCGGACAGTCAGACCACAAATGAAATTCTCGTCCACACCGGGGATGAGAATGGGAATGCCATGCCAGACGCTCCAGCGTCCCGTTTAAAAAAGGATTCATAAATGGCAAGAAGCCGATATAGAATTCAATACAAATTGTTGGGTCCCATTATGTTAAATAAACTGTCTTCCTATAGCACCGTGCTATTGTTCTGCTATTTGGGCACTTCTCTCCATGCCCAAACCCGTATGCCCTATATCTTCAAAGAAGTGCTCAAATTGGGCAATGTTACTAAATGTAAATATATAGATCTGGAAAACGATGGCAAAGATGAGGCCTTACTGCTCTATCCGTCTGAAACAACTACCAATTTTCTGTTACTTAGAAAACCTTTTATTGGTAAGGTTATTGAACAAAAGAACTACCCTAATCAAAAGATAGAGGACTTTGGTGCCCACTTCTTGACAAGTCAAAATGAATCCAGGCTTTGCGTGGCATTAAAAATTGGCAATGCCGCCTATATGGAATTTTTGGATAAGAATTTGGATTCACTGGCCAGAGTTTTTATTTGCCGAGGAAAGGATAGAAATGGGGTTGGCGGCTGGGATGGGCGAATGCAATTGGGAGATCCTGTGGATGTAAATGGGGATGGGACTCCTGATATTCCTGTGCTGATCAGGACTGGTTTTGATTTGTATCCCAGAGGATTGTGGATGGTTGATGGGAAGAACTATACCGTGCTGTGGCGGTTTCAAACCGGATGTAAGGTCTTTAATGTACTTTCTGAAGATTTGAATATGGATGGTCAGCCGGAATTTGTCTTAACTGCTTCGGCTGTGAACAATGGAGCCAGTGCCAACGGTACGGACGATAAACACTCATATATTCTGATTCTGGATCATGAGGGCGCACTGTTATGGAAATATGTGACTGGTGAGAAAACAGCAACCACTCAGGTGTGCCTTGCGGATCTGGATGGAGACCACCGTCCTGAAATTTTCAGCCTGACTACGCATACAAACCCCACCCGGCGTCACGTATCTGAAATGGTGATTTGGGATGGTCAGACATATTCCCCTAAATTGTCCTTAACTCAAGACAATGTTTCCTTGCGGGGCGGCGTTATCATATTTGATATGGACAGAGACAATAAAAAAGAGATTGCGGTCTCTGTAAATTATGGTGATTCAAGAGGATTTCGTGTTTATGATGAACGATTTAACATCATCTATGAAAGAAAGGATGAGATAACAATCAATGGTGGTACTTGTGTTGATGTAACTGGCAATGGTTTGAATGAGCTGGTGCTTTATGATCTTGAGCATAAAAAAGTATTTGTGTTAGATAGAGAGTATAAAGTGTTAGCCGCCATGCCATGGCATGGTAGTCTTCAACTGTTCAAACGTGGTTTTGGCAAGCCACCTCTATTGGGCTTATATCAATATGGTACGCAGTCAGAACAGGTATTCAGCATAGTCAAGCAGGATTATTATATCAGTCATTGGATTTCTTCCGATCTGATGGCGGGTGCAGTTATTGGCAGTATCGTTATATTTGCAGTCGTTTTATTGTTTGCCAATATCCTGTTCTTTCGTGCCTGGTGGATCAACAAAGCAGGTCATCGCTATAGCTTTATTGTAGGACGCAAAGGTCAATATATTCAAATTACTGATTATAGCGTCAAAATCTGGACACCAGTGCAAAAGCAACGAGTTTACCAGCAGATATTGAAACAAAATCATGGCTTCATTGTGCCGACATTCGATGAGACCATCTTCTTATTCATACAGCCAATTTATGGATTTTGGAGGGTCATCGGTTGGCAGCTGATGCGTACTGATGCAAAGGGTTGGCACATGCCCCATGATTGGGGTTCAATGGCCTCAAAACTAGCCCATGAATTAAAGAACCCACTCTCTACACTGCTTCTTACGTTACAGCGTCTTCAGATGGCCTACCATGAAGATGATGTACCCAATAAACATAAATATGATGAGTACGCAAATTCCTCCATGGAGGAAATTCGCCGTCTTCGCCGCGTCAGCGACGGGTTTATGAAATATATACAACTCAAGCCACCAGAAAAAGTGAGTATTCCGGTTAAGGAACTCCTGGAGGTTGTTGTCAAGCAGCTTAAGGCTGGACTGCCTGAGTATATTCAGTTTACTCTTGAAGCCGAAATAGAACTCGGTTGGTTTGCTGTGGATAAGGATCAGATGCAGGCATTGTTCTTCAATTTCTTTGACAATGCGGTCAAGGCCATGCCGGAGCAGGGGCATTTGGAGCTCCGGACGATCCGCATTGAGAAGCCTGATGAGCAGGATCTAACCACATGGATTCGTATTGAACTGAGTGATACTGGTTGCGGCCTTAAAGAAGAACAGTTGAATGAAGTCTTCAAGCCTTTTAGTTCTTTCAGGAAAGATGGGACAGGCCTTGGTTTGTCTATTTGTAAAAAGATTGTTGAAGATCATGGCGGCAGAATCAAGATGCATAGCAAGGCGGGTATAGGCACAACAGTGATAGTTGAACTGCCTGTCTATCATGATAAATTTGAAGAGCACTCAGATGCCTCCTAAACGTCAATGTATTCTTGTCGTCGATGATGAACCCAAAATCCGTGAGATCCTCAAAGACATTCTGGAACATAAAGGCTATAATGTCCTGTTAGCAGAGGATGGCCCGGCAGCTCTGGAGATTGTACGTACTGAATCTGTTGATCTGGCTCTCCTGGATCTGATGATGCCGGGTATTAGCGGTATGGAAGTGCTTGAGCGCCTCATGAAAAAAACGCCGGGCCTTCCGGTAATCATGGTTACTGCTCATGGTGATATCCCCCTGGCTGTTCAAGCCACGCAGCTTGGTGCTGTGGATTTTATTGAGAAGCCAGTGGAGATGTATGACCTGCTAGCCCGTATTGAAAGGCAGGTGAGAATACTTGGTGAACAACAAAGATCATCTATGGCTGTTGAACAAAGTTTAGAACGATATGGATTTATCGGAATTAGTGAAATCATGCAGCCAATTTTTAAGCTTATCGATCAATCAGCAAAAACAGATATCCGGATTCATATTTCAGGTGAAACCGGTACTGGTAAAGAACTGATTGCCAATGCCATACATCGCCTGGGCAGACGTTCTTCCCGCAGTTTTATAAAAGTGAATTGTGCCGCAATACCGGAAGAGCTGATTGAAAGTGAACTTTTTGGACATCAGAAAGGATCATTTACAGGGGCTTATTCCGACAGAACCGGTAAGTTTGAACAAGCTCATAAAGGAACACTATTCCTGGATGAAGTGGCAGACATGAGCTTCATGACACAGGCTAAAGTGCTAAGAGTATTGGAGGGCGGGGAGTTACAACCTGTTGGAACATCTACAGTAAAAGAAGTAGATGTCAGGGTAATATCTGCATCCAATAAGAATCTTGAACAACTGGTAGCAGAAGGTGCATTTCGAGAGGATTTGTATTACAGGCTCAATGTAATGAAAATTCATCTACCACCGCTTTCAAAGCGTAAAGAAGATATTCCACATCTTGTAGATTATTATTTGTCCCGATATGCTGAAGATTATAATAAGATAAAAATGAAAATCTCCCGACATGCGACTGAGCTGTTAATTAATAAACCATGGTCGGGTAATATTCGGGAGCTGCGGAATTTTGTTGAGAAATTAGTAGTTTTAACAGACTCAAAATGTATTGAGACGCATCATATAAAACGGCTTGAAGGAACAGTAAAGTTGGAGCGGGAATTTGAATCGGATCTGCCGCTTCAGGATGCAAGAGATGATTTTGAGCAGGAATATATTAAGAATAAACTTATTGTAAATAAGTGGAATATTACCCAGGTAGCGAAGATATTAAATATAAATCGTACTACTTTGTATCGCAAAATGCAACAGTTCGGATTGGAAGAGTTTAAATGATAAGTTTGCAGGATGGCCACAGCTACATCCTACAGACTGATATAACGTGATCTTGAGACTTTTTGTAACCGTCCGGAGACGCTAAAAAACCATGCAAAAAATATCCGACATGAAAAAGAATGAATTAATCAAACTTGTGAATGCGCTCAAGTCACAAGGAGAAGAGAACAGAGCATTTATTGAGGCTTTTCTTTCCAGGGGGAAATTCCAACCCAATATAAAACGATATATGCAAATGATTGACAGGGCATTGGATTTAGACCCTCTCACAAATTTAGATTACGATCTCGAAAAAATGAAGCGTCATATCAAATCCTTCCATAGAGCTTCAGATGATGTAATCATGAAAGCAAAGCTGCTTGTATATGCTCTTGAAAAAGGGAATCAACTGATACTGGATTGGGGTGACCTTGGGGAAGAGTACTATGAAGAAATGTTCGAGATCTTCCAGCAGGCCGTGAAGTCAGTTGCACAATTGAAACATGCAGGGAGTGATGGTTCTGTTCTTGTTGAGGCGTTGCGGAGAATTGTCATTTCGACTGATGGCACCGGATACGGGTATCATGATGACATGGCGGATACCTATTTTGAATATTTTGGTACGCTTTTTAGATGAAAATGTATCTTGATATTTTAAGTAGTATCATTACACCAAGTAATTGTCTTGCATAGGAAACAATTTTGCCATAAATTGTTTCCTATGAGAAACAATTTGAGGTAGTGTGGTTGTGGAAAAAATTAAAAACATCATTGCAGAGTGGCTGGCAACAGATTCTCTTCCGGATATGATCGAAAGAGACATTGGTGAAATAAATTTTGACCAGCTCTCCTCAATTCTCGCGATTGTCGGCCCCAGACGGTCCGGTAAAACCTGGTACATGTATCAGCTGATAAACAGCTTGCTGGCCAAGGGGATAGAGAAAAATGATATCCTCTTCATCGATTTTGAAGATTATAGATTAATCGGAATCCGGCCGGAAGACATTGATACCATATTGACCACATTTTATAAACTAACCAACAGATACCCCGGCTATCTCTTTTTCGATGAAATCCAAAACCTGCCTAATTGGAGCCGGGTACTCCGCACTTTGCATAATCAGAATCGTTATAAAATCGTCGTATCAGGAAGTAATTCAAACCTGCTTTCCAGAGAAATTGCCACAGAATTACGAGGACGCTATGAAGATCTGCTCATGCTGCCGTTCTCGTTTATAGAATTTCTGACTTATAAAAATATCTCCTTTGACAAGACCACATTCTACACTCCAAAAAAAGGAGCCTTGCTTCAGGCATTTGAAGACTATCTCAAAGCAGGAGGGTTCCCGGAAGTAGTAAAAAAAGAAAGCACTGTAGAAAAAAACAGCCTCCTTCAAAGCTATTTCCAAACCTTGTTCTATAAAGATTTGTTAGAACGGTATCGCATCCGCTCTAAGAATCTCCTCAATGCTATGATGCGTTACTGTCTGGATACCATGGGAGACCTGTTCTCCATTTCCCGGTTTGCAGACAGTATGATAGCTGCAGATATACCGGTCAGTAAAAAGACAATTTCAAATTATCTGCATCATCTTCAGGAAGCATTTTTTCTTATTGTTAATGAAAAATTTGATTACTCACCACGCAAACGCTTAATGAATCCCAAAAAACTCTACCTCATGGACTCTGGGTTCAGTGCTCTTTCTGTGAGTTTTTCAGAAAATAAAGGCAAATTCCTTGAAAATGTAGTTGCCGTACATCTCTATAGAAAACGTGAAGAAATGTACTATTATAGAAAAGAGAAAGAGTGTGATTTTCTTGTCAAACGGGGTAAAGAAATTCATACGGCCATACAAGTCTGCTGGGAACTCAATCAAAAGAATAGAAAAAGAGAATTGTCCGGGCTTGCAGAAGCGATGCGAATGTATGATGTCAAACAAGGTTTAGTTTTAACCTACGACCAGGAAGGAAGTGAAGAGATTGATGGACATACTATATCCATCCTGCCTACCTGGCAATGGTTATTGGCAAAAGAACTGGTATGAGTAAGAGCGTACAGAGTAATAGAATACGATTAGCATGAATAGTGACAGAGTAGAAAAATAGAAGTGTTGGCTAAGTGAAATACAAAATATTGGAGAAATAATGAAAAAGACATTAGCTCTACTGGTAGTATTAATTTTGACGATTGGCGTTCAGAGTGCATTAGCGCAGCAAGTTGAAAAAACCACTTGTTTTCTGATTCGGCATGCAGAGAAAATTAAAACAACAGATCCCAATCCTCAACTGACAGAAGAAGGGGAGAAGAGGGCGGTACAATGGTCAAAGATCTTCGCCAGTGTATCTTTAGATGCAGTCTATTCAACCAATTATCAAAGAACTTTGGCAACTGCAGGTCCCACGGCAGAGAGCCAGGGTCTTGAAATACAATTATATCAATATGGTAAAATAGATTACAAACAATTTATGTCAGATACAAAGGGGCTTAAAATACTTATTGTAGGACACAGTAATACTATCCCGGAATTTGTTAATATATTGATAGGCCACCAAAAATATCAGGATATTGAACACACGAACAACAGCAATCTGTACATTGTTGAAAATATTGACGGAAAAATATCTGATTTGCTGCTTCATATTAATTAGAAAATTAAAGAAGAACACTCGCACAACTCTCCACAGAGTACACGGAGCCTCCCGGCCCTGCCCTACATATAAAAAAAGAGCTCTTGTTGATGATCCCTCAAGAATGTCATCCCCGAAATTTTTTATCGGGGATCTTTAGAGCGGAAAGGTGTATATGAAAACTTATTACGTATATATTGCTAAAGGTGACGAAGATCCCGGCTTAAAACATACCGGGATGACATATGTGGGGAGTGTGAGGCCATGTCAGGATGAGCAATATATCTTGTCCCGTGATATACTATTAATCCGGCAATAACACAAGCGACATTGCTATGCCATAAAAGATCAATATTCATACAAAGTGTTTTGTTGCCGGAGCAATAACGGTCCCTATAAATGATAAATATCCAATGTCCAATATCGAAGTAAGAGCTCCTTGGAAATTCTACATTCTGTGTTCTGCTGTTGGATATTCGTTCTATTAAATTTCAATACTCTATAATGAACCCAAAAGAAAAAGCATTTGCCAGTGGAATACACGAAGCCTCCCAGCCCTGCTCTACATATAAAAAAGAGCTCTTGCTGATGATGTGTTATATACTCTCAAGAATGTCATCTCCCGTACAGAACCGGGACTCAGCCGGCAATATTTTAGCGGTCCCTATAAATGATGAATATCCAATGTCCAACATCCAATATCGAATGTCGAAGTAAG
>JAGLOF010000204.1 GCA_023139105.1 bacterium | reverse complement strand
ACGTCACGGTAGTCGATGCATTATTCGCATTGACCGTACCGTTCAGTGTAGCACCATCTGTTCCGACTGCCGAGGCTGCATCTGTAGTGGCTGTGGGAACTGCTGCAGATGTTGTGAAGGTCAGGTCAGCGCCATTAGTAGTACCCTGACTGTTCACACCCTTCACACGATAATGATAGGTTGTATTGGCAGTCAACCCTGTAACGGCCTTGTTCACCGATGTGTTGCTGCTACCTGTCACCGGGCTCTGATCAGCCGTAACAGTAGTGCCATAACTTGTATCCAGGCCATACTCAAACGTGACTGTTGTCGACGCATTATTCGCATTGACCGTACCGTTAAGGGTGGTGCCGGAGGTGCTGGTGCCAGAAGCCGCATTGGTTGTGGCTGTGGGGGCACTGGAAGTTCCTGTGGCTGTATAATCCTGATTGGATTGATTGGTCTGCACATTGCTGTAACTGCGGTTCACCGGTGAAAAAGTGTAGCCCGTTTTAGAAGGCGTTACCGTGCCCGACCAATCCCATGACACAGCAAAAGAATAATCACCACTGCCATCTGCCGTGGCTGTCTTGACGCCGCCGTCATTGTAAGTCATAGTGGCACCGGCCACACCGGCATTGCCGGAAATGGTAGACGTGCTGGTGCCCAGCCCCTGTATTGTAAAGGTGTAGGTGGGATTTTCATATATACAGTCATTGGCAATACTCACCGTGGCTGAGCGCGTACCTGTGGCCGTGGGTGCAAATTGAACAGTAAATGTAGTAGTGGCATCCTGAGCCAGAGGGGAGGACGGTTGAGCCGTTACCGTAAAGTCACCAGCATTTGCGCCGGTAATAGCCACTTTGGGATCTCCACCCAGGGCCAATGAAGAAGTGTTGTAATTGGCAATAGTAAAGGTGTGATCCACAGTACCTACATTGGCGCCGGCAGAGCCAAAATCGGTGTCATCAGCGGTGGCGGGTGTGGTATCGCCGCTGGGGATGTAGTTAGATTGGCCCTCTACACCCATACCGGCCCAGACAACTGAAATGGTGGGCGCACCATGCCAGGTGGCTTCACCGCCTTTTTCCCAGTGAATACCTACTGGTGAGCTGCTATCGTCAGCACTGCTGCCTTGGGGACAGTCACCACCATCATAAATAGATGTGCTTATAGCCCAATACGTTGGCCCGCCGCATCCCCAGTAAGATAGATAATATCCGTTATTATCGGAGTGTTTCCATTTAGTATGACTATTTGATGTGCCGTCTTCAATATATATACCATCAGCACTGTTGCCAATGCCGCTGACTTTGATGTTCTGACCCATGAGTGAGGTGGCCATGAGCAGCAGGATCAGAATTGCCCATAAGGTTCTATATCTTTTTCTCATTTCAACTTCCCTTCTTTTCTATATGTTCGTCACCAGATTGTGTAGACACGTTTGATCGAATTGTATGGAAAGTCGGCACAATGGTAGAAATTTCTTTGGCACCACAAGCCACAGCCCAGCCCGTTTCTGGGCAGGTCTTTGAGTCTGAGGCCGTTTTATAACTATTCTTTTTACCCACATAGAGCATCCACTTGGATTTGCAACCCTTGTAGATGATTTTACAATTACCTTTAATATACATTGGCCGCTCTTTGAACTGTCCGCTGATTTTGTAAATGCCATTGGCCTCTTTCACGCCGGCACCCTGGATCTCCATATCCTGGCCCTTAAGCTGGGCCGTGAAACCCATGATGAGAATCAGTAAAGAGCCTACTTTCAGTAAGGAGCGTTTCATGGCTTAGTTGCCCTCCTGTTGAGGCACAAATTTGAGTACAGGCAGGTTGGCAGGCTGGCCTTTCAGGCTGCGGGCCTTCTTCCAGCCTTCCAGGGGACAAGTCTCTGAATCACTGTTATTCTTAAAATAGGGGTTTTCATTGAGATACATAATCCATTTATTGCCTTTAGCAAAGTAATGAATCTCTGCATCGCCCTTGACATAACGTGGCCGGCCGTCCACAGTACCATCCTGCACATAGGCACCGTCAATGGCTTCTATGCCCGTACCGGACACTTCAATGTTTTCAGCCGCCCAGAGAGCGGGTACAACCAATAACAACAACATGGTGATGAGTAGTAACTTTTTCATGGTGGTTCCCCTTATAAGTAATATTCGATTAAATTTATCAGTAAACCAAGCAGTAGCGTCACCACAATCATATGAACCAGCAGGATGGCAGTCAATTTACGGCCAATGAACTTGAGAAGCATGATGATAGAGGTCACACAGACTGCTGTGGATGTCAGAGAAAAAGTGAGGCCGGCCCCAAAGGTTAGTCCCCCACAATTGAGCAAGGGCCTTAAGAACAGCACGTCAGCCCCATTGCAGAGATAGACCGGAATGCCCACTACAATGGCTGAGAGCACACTCAGAACAGGATGACGGAGCCAGGGGCTGTGTTCAATGGAATTGGGCAGATAGAGTTCCGTTAAAATACCCAGCGCACCGGCCAACAGCAGATAGGGGAAAATCTGCTTGAAGAGCACATAACTTTTGTCATAGCTGTTCTTGGATGCCGGATGGCATTTGCTCTGGCTGCCGGGACAGCCCATTGATGGAAGAGCAGATGATGTCTTGGCCTTGCCCTGAAAACGATTCAGCACCCAGCCGGCGCTGATGGCCAGTACAAAGGCAGCCGCTATGCGCATCAATGCATATTTTACACCCAACACTGAAAATGACAGGACGATGATATATGGATTAAGCAGCGGCGCCGCCACAATAAAGGTGATGATAGTACCGAATGAGAGTTTGTCACGCATGGAGACAGTCAGGGGCAGAACACCGCAGGCACAGACTGGAATCAATGATGCATAGAGAAAAGCCGTGACAGGGTTTCTAGGATAAAAACGTTGATATCGGCCAAAAAATTGTTCAAGCAGCACGGATATGAAAATACCCACCAGGACAATCAGAATCAACTCTATAAAATACTCATAAAAGAGAAAGCCTATTTTGGGCAGAGACCGAGAGAGAATGCATTTCTCACGATTCACATATGTAATGTTATTAATGGTTTTATAGATCCAGTCGGCTGCAAGAATGATCATGGCCAGATAGATCAGGCCGCGGAACAGGCGATTTGCCAGCTTGATCTGCTGGATCTTTGAGGATGTAGCGGAGGAGGATCCCTTCGGCGGTCTTGGGTCGACAGGACTAGTCAGCAATATTACTCCAAATTCTCGGTACTGTATTCGTTTGAGTCGTCAGATGATTATTTTTCAGTAGGAGATACAGTCAAAAAGCAGACCAACGCTTTTTGAGGCTGAATGGAACGAAGAAAGTTCAAGAGTTATTGTAATTTGAACACATGGGTGAAATGATCGTTTTATTTTGAAATTATTTCCCAGTAATTTAGTACGAATAAAAAAAGACCTCTCTATGAGGCCTATGCCGGATAAAAATACAATTAAAACAGCAGTTATTTTGAGGCAACAAAAAGAGGCTTTATTTATTGGACGTATGAAAATATGGCTTTGTAGCCTTTGTCGGCAATATGGGTTGCTCCTTCCATGCCCAGGAGTCCGGTAGTGAACAATTTTTCTCTGGGGTGGTTTAAGCATTGGACTGGGAAGTTCATACTCAATACCACTGTGGTGTCTGGCAGCAGTTCGTCAATATGACCGCTAAGGTGTTCAAACTGATGAAATGCCGGATGGCTGTGGGCCGCCTTGAGCGGACCATAGGTGGCCACTGAAAGACCACGTTGAAAACTTTGAATCAGCACATCTTCCAGAATCTGAAAATCCTCTCCGGCCACAACAATGGCCGGACACATGGCGGGTGACACTCTGGCGGCCTGTTCATCGGGCACACCGAATCGTTGTGATCTGGCTGTATAGAGATGCTGAAATGCCATCTTGATTGCATCATCATTGGTGTTGATATTGCTATGTGGCAGACCAGCAAGTTGAAAAAGTGAATCGCTAATCCAGTTGAACGAATCTATATCAAAATAATCTAAAACAGCCGATTGAGCGGCTGTTGCCGCTATGGTTTTACAGTCGGACAGATGTTGAAGTTTGGTTGATCTGTTTTTAGTAGTGTCCTGGCCAAACAGTTGAATTGTAGCACCATTCACAACTTGTTGAAAAATAGCATCGGTGAGAACAAACTGTACAGCTTCGGGGATGACCTCATTGAATTCACCTGCAATCTCCGTAATAGCCTGCCGCACAGCCTCGCCCATTTGGACGACGGTGATCAATCGGCCCGGGTCGCTATTCACACCCTGCGTGGCTGAGATCAGCGCATCAATGACATACTGATCGATGGCAGGATGGCGGTGCCCCTGCATCCGCGCCGCCCGCACCCAGAAGCCAATGCCCAGGAGCTGCTTCTCGATGAGCCGATGTAACCCCTCAACCACATGATGCTGATGGTCACTCATTTTTTTCCTTCCCGCTCTCTCATCGACGCTATAAAATACATCATCCGTGCCAGGCAGTGGCTATTCGTGTGAAATCGCCTGAACAGGACAACTTTCCTCTGCATCCAAAGCACTTGCCTGTAATTCTTTAGGAACCGGATCCAAAATCACCTGAGACTTATCATCATCCAGTTCAAATACTTCCGGACAGTCGGCTTCACATGCTCCACATCCGATACACAATTCCTGATCAACTTTAAATTTCATGATCTCCCCTTTATAAAATATAAACAAAAAACTCCCGAAGCCAAAAGACTTCGGGAGTATTAATAAACCTACGTTATCCAATCATTGCTTTAATGTCATCTTCAACATTGGTGATACCGCCAATATTGAAATTTTTCACTAATACATCCACTACATTGGGAGACAAGAAAGCGGGAAGTGTGGGTCCAAGACGGATATTCTTTACTCCGAGATATAAAAGAGCAAGCAGCACTGTTACTGCCTTCTGCTCATACCATGCGATGTTGTAAACGATTGGCAGGTCATTGATATCATCCAGCTCGAAAACCTCTTTAAGTTTCAGAGCGATCAGAACAAGCGAATAACTGTCATTACACTGTCCGGCGTCAAGAACACGCGGAATGCCGCCGATGTCACCCAGATTTAGCTTGTTGTATCGGAATTTAGCGCAACCGGCAGTAAGGATCACACTATCCTGGGGAAGAGCTTCTGCAAAATCGGTGTAATAGCCTCTGCCTTTTTGACGTCCGTCACAACCGGCCATGACAACAAATTTCTTGATAGCACCTGATTTGACTGCATCAACAACCTTATCAGCCAGAGCAAGAACCTGATTGTGAGCGAAACCACCAACAATTGTTCCGGTTTCAATTTCAGTAGGTGGATCGCATGTTTTTGCCATTTCAATGATTGAAGAAAAATCCTTGGATCCTCCCTCTTTACGGCCAGCAATATGAGTTAATCCATCGAACCCGACAACACCGGTAGTAAATACGCGGTCTTTATATGAGGCTGCGGGCGGCACCAGACAATTGGTGGTCATGAGAATGGGACCGTTAAATTTCTCAAATTCACTTTTTTGCTTAAACCATGCATTACCGTAATTACCTGCAAAATGCTCATACTTTTTAAAAGCAGGATAATATTGAGCCGGCAGCATTTCACCATGTGTATAAACATCTACACCCGTATCCTCTGTCTGGATGAGAAGCTCTTCAATATCTTTAAGATCATGACCTGAAATCAAGATTCCCGGATTGTTCCTTACACCGATATTAACTTCAGTAATTTCCGGATTACCATAAGCAGATGTATTCGCATTATCAAGCAGGGCCATGACATCTACGCTATGCTTTCCGGTCTCCATAACCAGGGCAATGTTCTCTTCAAGGCTGAGGTTGTCATTGGTCATGGCAGCAAGAATCTTCTGCATAAACGTCTGGATTTCCGAATTTGTCTTACCCAGGTTCTCAGCATGATGATAATAAGCGGCCATACCCTTCAGACCATAAAGCATAAGTGCTCTCAAAGAACGAGTATCTTCATCCGGGGCATCAATTCTGCCGTCCGGATTACAACCATTCTGCATACACTCATCAAAAGAACCTTCACTACAGCAAATACTTCTTTCCAATGCAGCAGGGAGAGTGCCGCCAGCAGTCCTAATTGTCTCTTTTAACTCATCACGCAGTTGCACGCCTCTTTTCATGGCATTTTCAAAATACTCGGTGGTAAAGTTAGCATTGGTTATTGTGGCAAATAGAACATCAGTGATAAATTTACCGACGAAAGAATTTGCATTACCAAATTTTTCCGCCTCGATATTAAGAAGCGAAAGACCTTTACAAAGATTGACAGTTGTGTCTTGCAGATTAATACAGTCCGCAGTAACACCACAGATTCCTTTTTCACCGGTACATCCGGTATTCTTCATCGCTTCCTGACATTGATAACAAAACATACTCA
>JAGLOF010000203.1 GCA_023139105.1 bacterium | reverse complement strand
TCTTTAGGCGACCGCGGCAGTCTCCTCAAGGATCAGCAGGAACTGTACTGTCAAACACATCCCTATAAGCAAAGAGCACTCGCACGAAGGACACCAAGCTCACAAAGGGAAAAACAAAAGAGTATAGATGATAATAAAATTTAAATATATTTAAGTGATGGTGTTAGTTCTTTTTGAGTATTTCGTCTTTTTGTAGATCCTTCCTTTGTTTTTCTTTGTCATTTGGTATTTGCTCTTTGGAATTTCCCCCTCCGGTGTATCAGCGCAAGATCATCGCTAACACACCGGAGTAGAAATAAACGGGCAAATAAGTGAGATTATCGTGATACGTTGATATTGATAGTATCCACTACTGCAGATCCGAAATAGCCGATTCCATCGCCATCGATATTAAAATAAGGTTCATGGAAGTTGCCGTCCATCTCTTGAACTTCATCATAGGTCTGCAGGAATTGGGCATAATTGTAGTCTGCGCCAAAGACAGTTAATTTATAGTCACCGTAAAAGTAGAGAGCATTCCAATAAATATGCATAAATGATTCGCCGGGTGTAGTGGGCGTATTTTGAATCCATTCTACTTCATAGGCGTATTCATCCAGATCATCTATAGCCTCTTCAATGTCTATCTCTTCAAATGCATTGTCCAGAATCAAACTGTCCAAAACTGCATTTTGTGCCTCAATAGTCGTCATGTAAAAATTTACCCCTGGTGAACGCTGTAGGGTAATAGTGAATTGTTGGAGCTCGCCTGATTCATCTTCGGCGCGGTAAGGCAGGCTGTTATAGTTAATAGTCTTGATAGCCATGCCGGCCTCAGGCACATGGGTAATGGCCGAGGCATTCGCTACCTTGCCTTCTATAGGCATGGATACATCCAGCCTGTAGGATTTACCGTGTTCGATAATAAGTGCAGCTTCAGAATCTGTCCAATAATAATCCTTGAGCTGATGAGATCCGAATCCGCTTGGACCTCTGAATTCAAGTGTAACTTTTCTGCCTGTAGCTACTTCCGTTACAGTGACTATGGTCTCTTCTACATGTTCAATCAGCGACATAGTGCGCAGGTTGGCATCAACAGGGAAGTTTCTTGTTATATGGATCTTGCCTATGGGCCGGGCTGCTATGAGCAGGCCTTCAATAACAATTTTGGGCTCATAGCTCTGTCGTGTTACATCTACAACACCCTTTCCGCATGCGGAAATCAGCAGGGCGGGTAATAGTAAAAGCATTAATTTTTTATTCATTCTTTTTCTCCTTGGGTAAGGCCGGCATGTATTAGAATTCAATTTTTACACCAAATGAGGGCAGGAGAGGCAGCATATACTGCTCTTTTACATTTGGCCTGCCGTTGGAGTATTCATAATTGGGGAACCATACATTTTTACGATTACCCACATTGAAAATTTGTAAATATGGAGATAGTACCCATCCGTTATACGCCCGGCGATAAGTGATGCTGAGGTCTAGCCGTCCATAGTATGGCAGAGTGATATTGTTGATATTCGTGGGTGCATATTCTACATACTGTTCAGGCGCATTGGGGCTGAAACCGATTATATAACCTGATCCCGGTTCGGTAAAGGGTTGGCCCGAAGCCATTGTAATGTTTGCACCAAGAATCCAACGATTTCTACCGGAACCAAGTTCTAAATTAGCTACAGTATTGAGCATGTGAGTTCTGTGATGACGAGGTGCAAATTCTCTATCACTGTTAATGCCGTCCATGGTCTGTTTTGTTTGTGACCATGTATAACCAAGCCAGCCTGTAAGTCTTCCGGCATCTTTGCGCAGCAGCATTTCCACACCGGATGAATAACCGTCGCCACGGTTGAAGACGCCGCGAGTTTGAGAATATACAGGTGCTCCTGAATCGTTGAAGCTTGTAGCCTCAATATCTGCGCCAACGTTTTGATTGAACTCATAGAAGTTGTCAAAAGTTTTGTAAAAAGCTTCAATTTCCAAAGCCCAACCTTTATGAATTTCCTGTTGCCAGCCCAGAATATAGTGAGTAGAACCGGATGCGTCCTGGAAACGGTTGGATGTGGACCAGATATCGGCAAAAGCGAATCGATATACTTTTTGCAAGTACTGATAGTACTGACCTGCTGCAGCCTTCAGTGTAATTTTATCAGTCAATCTGTATTTGGCTGATAAACGTGGTGCCCAGTGCTGAAATGTTGTATCTACGTCAAAGTGGTTGAAGCGTATTCCAAGGTCAATATCCAGGAGTGGAGTAGGCTTCAATGTGAATGCCACATAGGCTATTGCGTGTTTGGGCTTGAGGTTCATATCGATATCACCATCATTTGAAGTCTGCAAATAGTGTGTGTGCAGGTTCTTGTACTCAAATCCAAAACGTGTCCTCAGCCATGAGTTATGATGATACTCCAGATTGCCTTTATAAGTAAGGTCAGTGATACGGTTGGTCTCTTTAATCTGATAAGAGCTCATATCGAATATAGAATTGAAACGGCTGGCTGTAATCCAGAAATTGGAAAAGACACGAGGCCCGAAGATATGTGTCCAGCGGATACTGCCCGTACGATTGCCCCATTTATAGTCAAATCCCAGTGGATTTTCAACCTGCTTATTAAAAAGAAGATTCAGTACGTCCTGGCCGCCGTATGCGCTGATTGTAAGTTTGTTGTTTTTATCGATATCAATGAATGCCTTGATATGCGCGTCGTAGAAGTAATAGTCGGGAATCTCCTTCATGGACGGTCCCAGGGTCTTGTCAAAGTATGTTCGTCTTATGCTGCCGGAAAGAGAAGCCTTTTTGCCCAGAGGCATCTGGAATGTTGTTTTTGCCGATAGCAGGCTGATAGATGTACTATTTTGAAAGAACTCGCGGTTACCGTCTTTATTAGTGATGTCGATGATAGAAGAGAGCCTGCCACCATATTCGGCACCGTAGCCGCCCTTGGATATCTCAACCTGTTTGATTGCATCTGTATTAAAAGTGGAGAACAGACCGAATGCGTGCTCCGGATTGTAGACATCTGTACCGTCCAGCAGGTAGAGGTTCTGTCCGGGTGTGCCGCCGCGTATGTAGAGGCCTGTAGAGAAGTCAGAGATGGACTTGATTCCGGGCAGGGTCTGAAGTGCACGGAGCAGGTCGGCTTCGGCTATTTGTGGCACACGGTCTATCTGCCGCGGTGCAAGGTTGATTTTGGAGATAGGTTTACGGTAGAGCTTTTCGCCTACGGCAATGGAGTCGGCAGTGATGACAATGGCTGCGGCTCTTACTGCATCGGGATTAAGACGAAGGTTGACTTTAATATTCTGATCTGATGTTAATGTGACAATTTTCTTTGTTTTGGCATAACCGATATACTGAGCAACCAAAGTGTATGTGCCGGTTGGCACTTGTGGAATGACATAGTAACCACTGACATTGGTGGCCGCGCCAACTACAGTATCTTTGAGATAAACATTTGCTCCTATAAGGGCCTCACCTGTGGTGTTGTCATATATGAAGCCACTGATTGTAGTTGCTTTATTTTTGAGTGAAATGCCGGCCATGAGTGTGCTGGTTGCAAGAAGCAGACACAGGGCCAAGGGGAGTCGTTTTTTCATGTAATCCTCAATATTTATATGTATTTGTTTTATTGCATTGTGCAATCTCTACCCATGTAGAGGCAAGTAGAGTGCCAGATATAACGTGCCTAGTTTAAGTCGTCTATTTACAATAATTTATAAGATGTGATATACTGGTGTGTAAACTATGTCATCTGCGGAAAAAGAGGTGTTGTGCGGAAATGTTCCGCGCAGTTGATTATGGTTTTTTTTGAAAAAAAGTAGCATTACCTGTCATGAATACATGTAGCATGAGGTGGCAATATTTATGTCTTCCTGAACTTGTTTCAGGATCTCAAGTAACGCCTGTCTCTGCGAGGGAGCCTGCTCTTTAGGCGCACGCGGCAGTCTCCTCAAGGCTCAGCAGGAGCTGTAGTTCAAACATTCCGATTATCAAAGAGCACTCGCACGAAGGACACCAAGCTCACAAAGGGAAAAACAAGAGAGTATAGATGATAATAAAATTTAAATATATTTAAGTGATGGTGTTAGCTCTTTTTGAGAATTTCGTCTTTATATAGATCATTCCTTTGTTCTTCTTTGTCATTTGGTATTTGCTCCTTGGGATTTTCCCCCGGTGCATGACATCCATCAACGCCTGTCTCTGCGAGGAAGCCTGCTCTTTAGGCGCACGCGGC
>JAGLOF010000202.1 GCA_023139105.1 bacterium | reverse complement strand
TTAACTAGCGAATTGGAACAATAAATCCTTTAAGTCTAGATAGTATTTAACAAGACTCAGCCGATTACCGCATTTATTACTTGAACTCAGGTAATGTATTTCAGCAACAGATCTGCGGATGATGTACAGCCCGAAACCGCCTTCTCGCTTCTCGTTAAACGCAGACACAGCATCACTACATGTATTCAGGCCTCTCTATGCTAAAGGTAAAAATAAGCGGTCCGAATTGGCTCCGGAATACTTGTCCGGGCTAAATGATCTATTTGCTCCAACAATAAAAAAACACTATCTTAGAACATCAAAACAAATTCCATAAACGTCCAATAATATGATATACATGATAAAATGGATTTAAAAAAACCAAAAACAGCAATTACAGAGAATATAACCAGAATTATCCTGGAAAGTGTTTCTGACGGTGTATTTACTGTGGGACTCGACTGGCAAATTACTTCATTCAATGGTGCAGCAGAAAAAATTACGGGTATTGCCCGTGAAGAAGCCATTGGTAAACAATGCTGTGAAGTCTTCCGGTCCAACATGTGTGAGACGAATTGTGCACTAAAAAAGACAATGGAAAAGGGAACCTCCTTTGTAGATACTTCAACTTACATTGTGAACAATGAAAAAAAACGGATTCCAGTTACTGTTTGTACCTCTCTCCTTAAAGACGAGAAAGGCCGTGTCATAGGTGGTGTAGAGACATTCAGAGACATGAGCCTGATTGAAGAACTGCGCAGAGAACTGGACGCCCGTTACCATATGGGTGATATTATCAGCAGAAGTCAATCCATGGAAAAAATCATTCGAATACTGCCAAAAATTGCAGAAAGCGATAGCACGGTTTTGATTCAGGGTGAAACAGGAACCGGTAAAGAATTAATTGCACGTGCCATTCATGAATTAAGCCTTAGAAGTAAAAAACCTTTTATTGCAATAAACTGCGGTGCCTTACCGGATACATTGCTGGAATCAGAACTTTTCGGGTACAAGGCAGGTGCTTTCACCAATGCAGTTAAAGACAAACCCGGCCACTTTGCTATGGCCGAAGGCGGAACAATTCTACTGGACGAGATTGGCGATATCAGCCCGGCCTTTCAAGTACGACTCCTTCGTATCCTTCAGGAACGTACTTACACGCCTCTGGGCGGGACAAAGCCCATCAAGACCAATGTACGCGTTATCACTGCTTCCAATAAAGATCTGGAATCACTGGTTCAGGAAAACATCTTCCGTAAAGATCTGTTTTATCGTATCAATATTGTTCGCCTGGATCTTCCGACTTTGAGCCAACGCAGAAAAGACATACCCATACTGATTAATCACTTCATCAATAAACTCAATAAAATACAAAATAAAAACATCTCCGGCATCTCTGTAGAAGCACTGGACATATTGATGTCACATGATTATCCCGGCAACATCCGGGAACTGGAAAACATAATCGAACATGCGTTTATTCTCTGTTCTGAGAGTGAAATTGTCCCACATTGCCTGCCAGAGTCTCTGCGCCCTCAGCAGAATACTAATAAAATGATCAGGATTGGTGAAAAACTAAAATCCGTGGAAGCCCTGACCATCCTGGATGCACTGAAACGGAATCAATTTAATCGACTGGCCGCTGCCAGGGAACTGGGTATTCATAAAAGCACACTGTTTAGAAAAATAAAAACCCTGGGTATTCAACTCCCCGAAATCGATGGCCGGAGCAAGACAAACGACCATACATAGAAGCGCACTTATGCGACCCTATCAATAATTCACAGTCGCACATTCGCTACTCTGCAATCAAAAACCAGCATTAATCAAAACTTCCTTAATCGTTATAACTCCAAGTATATCAATATCTTACTCCCCATATACACATACTGGCAATGCCTATGGCATTTGATTTGCTTTATTATGATCTGGAAGGAGACTATGTGGAGCAAATCATTGCATTTACTATATGGAAAGAACGGATATCTCCGCTTTTCGATTCTTCTATGGCTCTGCTCATTTTGTGTGTAAACGAAGGCCGGGAGATCAGTCGGGACTATGTAACCCTGGAAACAGCTACGCCTGCATCACGCGCAGCAGAGCTGTCAGAACTGAGTATCGAGGTATTGATCTGCGGTGCAATCTCACAACCCTTTGCAGGCGCCATCGAATCGAAAGGCATTCACATCATTCCGTTCATTGCAGGACATATGGAGACAATTATCGATTCATTTTTAAAAGGCACACTACTCCATTTAGAACACCAGATGCCAGGCTGTGGAAGGAAACGCCGTATGCGTTTCAGAGGAGGCAGGATTTAAACAATAATAATAATCATTGAATAGAAGGAGAACACTATGCCAGGTGGCGATGGAAAAGGCCCTTTGAGTCAAGGACCATTAACAGGTAGGGGCATGGGAACATGCGGCAGCGGAGGACAATCAGATACTCCGGATACACAAAATGAAAATTTAGGCGGACGACTGCTATCCGGCATCAGCAGAATGCTTGGACGCGGGCAAAAAAAAGGAAGAGGAACCGGCCAGGGTTTTGGCGGAGGACGCGGCAGGAATAGAGCTTAGATTAAAAAAGGAGGCACACAATGCCAAGAGGAAATAGAATGGGTCCCGCAGGAATGGGTCCAATGACAGGACACGGCGCAGGATATTGTGCCGGTTACTCAGTCCCCGGATTTATCAATCCGGTATTGGGTCAAAATATTTTTATGGGAATCAGGCGAGGAATGGGACTGGGATTTCGCGGCGGCAGAGGCGGACACTGGGGTACAGGATTTGAGGCAGTGGCTCCAGTTGTGCCCCCATTTCAAGCACCTTTTTCCGAACAACAGGAGATGCAGTCTCTACAACAACAGGCCGAATATCTGACAAAAACATTGGAAGACATAAAAGAACGGCTCTCCGAGCTGGAACCAGATAGCCCCAAAAAGTAAATATTTGAAAATGGATCTCTATAACATGAATAATTTGGCAATCGCTTCAATGTCCGGCAGTTTTAAAAGTATCTTTGTCCACGGCGTTTTAACTGCATTTGAAAAAAACAAGCTTCATGCATCTGCATATGCGGCCAGCTCCTGCTCCGTCATGCCAACATCTATGGCCGCTATCGGGCAACTCTCTTCTCTATCAATAGAAATCTGGTTTGAAATGCTCAAAGTACTGGAAGTATCTGGTACGAGCATGAGCCATACAGCACTACTGGGCATTCAAAAATCATCACCTATTCTCAAGAAACATCTATTCAAACGGGAAACTGCCAGGCTATTGATTGCATGCAGTTTTGTAAATAATGCTCAGGCCGCAGCATTCACCCAGGGAGAAAAATACTCACGCCTTGGCCGGAGACTCCTGCTGGATGCATCACGCAACGATACGACATGGAGAGATAGCAATCTCAATCTTCATGTCTATGATACACAATCAACCGATCCCGATTTAATGTTGAATGAAATGAATTACGATGAAGTAGCCTACGCCGCAACACGTATGCTTCACGCCTGGCCTGTGCCGGCAGTCATCAACAACAAACCCTATGTGGATAGCAGTTATACAAATTCGTGTCCGGTTATTCCTCTGGTTGAAAGGGGATATAAAAAAATTATCGCCATATCAACCGAAACCGGCCCCATATATACGGACTTGTTTTCATCTGAGACCATCCCGCAGAATATCGGTCAAAGTAAAATCTTTTTCATCCGGCCTCAATCAAATTTAAGAGAGTTCGGTGTAAATTTTACCAAGGCTACGGAAGATGGTTTTGTCAAAGCCTTTCAGCATGGCATTGAGATGGGAGACCGCTATATCTTTCAACATTCCGGCGATGAATAAAAGAATCAACTGGTGGTGTAGTGTGCATTTGATTGCACACTATACTACTTCTAAGCCGCAGTGATAATATTCCTATAACTTTACGGCAATTAAATGATTCTACTATTGAAAATGATTCAATTCTGATTGTTCAAATGCGATATCATTATTAACCACTTGCTTCTTCCAATCCCCTGCCCTAGCCGTCACTTTGAATCAGCTTTCTCACTGAAAGATTTTAAGAGATCTATCCCTCGTAGCGGACTGGCGTAAAGTTGGGGCTGACAAAACATGGTGCTATCTGCCATGGCAATCCCATTACGGCTGTGTGATTAATTCTTATTTAAGGCTTCCTCAAATTTTAGAAATTTCTCCTATTTTTTCATGGGTGGTTTTGAAAGTAGCTCTCCTATCAATTCTGAAACTACCCATTCTTCAATAATTTTATCATTTTCAAAACGTGATACGACCATCTCATTCCATTTGATATTCTTTTCAGAAGGTTTAACTCCCCACATCTGAGTAGTATGTTTTCCCTTTAATGTTCTTTGCCAAACAACCGTATTTTTTTCTTGAATAAAAAATTCCACTTTTTCGACACATATATTTGGCATTGCTTTACGAAGTTGTTTAACCCATCTTTTTATAAAATCATGACCCTTATACTCTTTATTAGCAGTGTGGGTAACATAATCGGTTGTAAATACATCCGGAATAATGTCCAAATTTTCTTTCTCAAAAAGTTCTTTGTTTGCAAAATCAATCAGTTCTTTTTTTCCCATAATAACTATCCTTATAATAAAAGTTGATAAGTTTTTCTATCATATGGTGCGTTGGGACTCTGTAAATAATTTTGTGTAA
>JAGLOF010000201.1 GCA_023139105.1 bacterium | reverse complement strand
GTTTTGTTAGTTGCTAAATTTTTTATAAACCCGCGTGTGCTTACCTAACATGATTAAATTTAAAATTACTACTGAAGCCTTTAAATAAATGTCATTTCGAACCCTGTTTTTCAGAGTGAGAAACACTCCGCCATCACATTGTTTTAGATGCGGTGAGATGACAAACCGAGGAGAAAAGGCATGTTTTAACCGGTTCTAATTTTTTTTTGGCCACTCCGTGCCAATCAGTGGAGATTTGCTGCGTTGCTCTCATTATTATCATGAAAGATTGCAGTTAAGCATCATTCAAGCGTTTCAACATAGTCATATTTTGTTGTGGATTTTATCTAAAAAAAAATGTATATTGATAACAGTGCTTTATTTTAAAGCGGGAACAGGGCAGAATGTAGACATTCTGTCCTGTTTGTTATTTTGTAGGCGTGATAGTATTGATATGCAGGAGGCAACATCAGACTCATTGCTTTTCTGGGAAATCCCGGGCATGAGTATGCAAAGACCCGTCATAATTTAGCCTGGATGTTAGCCGAAAGTATACCGGAACTTCAGTATGCTACATGGCAGAGTAAGTTTAATGGGCAATTTATTAAAACGTCCATTGCCGGTATTAACACGCTTGCACTGAAACCTCAGTCATTTATGAATTTATCGGGAAGTTCTGTGCAGGCAGCCATGCATTTTTTTAAATGCATGCCTGAAAATTTACTGGTTGTTCATGATGATCTAGAGTTAAAATATGGAGAAGTCGCCTTTAAAAAAGGTGGAGGCCTTGGCGGGCATAATGGATTGAAATCTATCTCCGGGCAGCTGGGCACAAAGGATTATTTTCGTTTCAGACTGGGAATTGGAAGACCCGTACATGGTTCTCCGGCACAATTTGTATTGGGCCGTTTCACAGATGATGAATCTATCATACTGGGAACATTTATAGAAAATGCCGTGCTGAAATTGATTAAAGGGATCACAGAGCTTGATAAGGGTAGTGTTGATTTAAATAAGCATATTTGTGCATAATAGATATTGTAATTAAGTAAAATGAAAGGGCTTATTGTGGAGACATTATATCTCAGCAGAGAAGGCCATCGAAAGTTGAAGGAAAAACTGGACTATATGATCAAGGTAAAGCGCAAGGAGATTACCAAAACAATTGCGCATGCCAGAGAGTTTGGAGATTTGAAGGAGAATGCTGAGTATCATGCCGCCAAAGAGGCACAAGCACTAAATGAAATTCAGATTAATGAACTTTCCACAAAACTTACCAGGGTTCAATTGATTGATGATCTGGATATTCCTGCAGATAAAGCTTATATCGGAGCAACTGTTAAATTATTGGATCTTAAGACAGATGATGAGTTCTTCTATATTCTTGTTTCTGAATCAGAGGCCGATTTTATGGAAAATAAAATTTCTATCTCTTCACCTATTGGTAAAGGTCTCTTAGGCAAGTCAGTCTCGGATGTTGTAAAAATAACCGTGCCCGTAGGAGAGTTAAATTATAAGATCACAGGTATCTCCCGGGACAATGATTAATACCAAATGTCAAATAACAAAATACAAAATACAAATAGCAAAGAGCAAATGCCAAATAACAAATAAATTTTGGTTCTATTTCGAATCGTGTTGGGGCACTCTTTCTCACCCAGCTTTGTTGATTGTTATTATGAGTTTAAAGTTGGAATTTAAGATTCATTTGTTATTTGTTATTTGGTATTTGTACTTTTTAATATTGCTTCTGCTTCTTCCATAGTAGCTACATATTGTACTGCATAGTCTTTACGTTTATCTGTATATTTTCCAAATTGTAGAATTGCATTTTTTGAACTGCCAACAACTCTTATAATACGGCCAACGCCATGTTCTCTTGCTGTTTCAATTGCGCGTTTTAATATAACACCTCCATTTGGATCTCCACTTGAATAATTACGGAGATCTGTAATTATATCAAAATTAGGTTTCATTCGGGTAAGCATTCGTACCAGGTCAAAGAATATTTTCTTGGTTTGTACCATGTCAATCTCACCTTCCAAGGTGATGATCAAGCGATTTTTATAAGTATCCGATTCCAGTTTAAACATGGCGACCTCTGTTTTATTGGCATATTTTTAGATCAAGGAATTAGTGTAAATATAAATTTTTTAATTAGTGGCCAGTGCTCTGTGAAGAGTGATTATTTGATACACATGCAACTGTAACCACAATGATAAGACCGCCCAGGATTGTTCTGAAATTGGGAATTTCATTTAGTAATAAAAAAGCCAGTATAATTCCGTATACCGGTTCCATTGTACAGATCAGGCTAGCCAGTCGTGCTGAAATACTTCGCATTGCCTGAATGTATAACCAATGTGCTAACGCTGTGCAGAATATAGCGAGTATAATTAAGAGTAATCCTTCACTGATTGTTGGCAATTTAAAGTGATATAGTGTTGTCGGTAGTAATGTTAATGCAGCAAAAGCATTTTGTAATGTTGTAATTGTGCTTGCAGGACTGTCTTGCAGCATTCGCCGGTTTATTATGGTGAGTATTGCAAAGGTCAATCCCGAACCAATGCCCCATATAATGCCTGTCATGTAGTGATGATTAAGAGTCCATGCAGGAACGATAAGGCTAACACCGCCAAGAACAATTACAGCAGCCAATATATCGTACCAGTGGCTTTTCGTTTTGAAAAACAGTGGTTCCAAAATGGCCACAAATACAGGGAAAGTAGAAAAAGTGATTAAACCAATGGCTACAGTGGATAGTTGGATGGATTTAAAGAATGCAATCCAATGCAAAGCCAACAAGGGCCCGAGAAAAAAATATATAGATAATTTTTTAGGCTTGATCCAATTCCCGCGCAATTTAAGAATAAAAAATAGTGCAGTAGCCGCCACAGCAGTACGCCAGAAAACGATAATTTCCGGAGGTAGATGCAGCCATTTCCCAAAGAGTCCGGCAATTCCGAAGAATATAACGGCAATATGACTCTGCACCAGGGCTCGTCTGTATTTATTCTTTTTTAACATGTGCTTAAGTATAAATAACGATTTGTCAATTTCCAAGGGAAAAATGATATTTGTTTTTGACTTTCCTGCTTGATTTTTCAGCAGCATTTGTGTATACTAGGACGTTCATTTCTAATAAATTATAAGGAAAAATCATGTCTCAGCATCCCCAGTCTCCTCAGCAGATCAACGTTGAACTTGGTGAAAAAGAAGCCGAAGGAATTTATGCCAATTTAGTGCTTATAAGCCATTCTTCTGCTGAATTTGTTCTTGATTTTACGCGTATGGTCCCCGGTGTACCAAAAACCAAGGTTTATTCTCGTATTATTATGACACCTCAACATGCCAAATCATTGTTAAAGGCTCTTAGTGAAAACATAGAGAAATTTGAGAAAGAATTTGGTGATATTCGGTCCTTTGGTGATGACAGCGGCAAATCTTTTGGTTTTAAACCCCAAGGCATCGAACAAGAAAAAAAGTAGGCATATTACTGTTGAATAGATACACACAGTTTTTATCAGGCTGTTTAATAATTTTCTGTTTTGTAAATACAGCCTTTGGGCAGCCTGCTCAAAAGAGCTATCATTCGCGCCCGTCATTTTCCATATCTGTAGGGAATTGGCAGCCGCATAGTCTCAATGATGAACCTCGTTTTGATTCATTTGGTGCTGCCGGTGCTACACCCTTTGTCAGCTTATCTTTCTTGCTGCCTTTGAGAGGTGGAACAAATATATGTCTTTCTACAGGTTTTTGGGCTTTGCAGGACTTGGATGAAGTTGAAACAGTTCATTCCTTAACTTTACTCCCCATTTCCATTGATTTCAAATATATTTTAGTCCCGGAAAACAGGTTGACGGCCTATGTCCAGTATGGCGGCGGATTCTACTGGGGGATTGAGAATGTATCATCTCCTCTTGAGAATATTAATGAAGCCCGGACTGGTATTGGTGTTAACTTGGGAGCAGGATTCGATTTGACACTTTCACATTATTTGGGCTTTGGTGTTGAGTTTCAATACGTATATATGGTTTTTGACAGGCCTCTGGGTGGTGTTGAAGATTTCAGTGGTCCAAGAATTACAGGCTTGATTCATTTTATTTTGTAGGAATATTTAATTTGGATACTTTTATATATCTTGGTGAAACTGCAGCTTTGACAGGTGCTGCATTATGGGCAATTTCTTCTTTATTATTTGAGCGCTCCGGCAAGGTGTTTACGGCAAATGGACTCAATTTTTTTAAGTCATCAATTGCATTAATACTACTTCTTATAACTGCATTAATTCAGACAGGCGGATTACCGCATGTTGATAGTATGACATTTATCATGCTTTTTGTAAGTGGAATCATTGGTATTGGTCTTGGAGATACTGCATATTTTGAATCCATGCAGCATATGGGCCCAAGGAGAGCCTTGCTGGTAGGTATTTTATCGCCGCCTTTAACGGCTATTATTGCCTGGTTTTCTCTAAATGAAGGTTTAGCACTAATAAGTTGGATTGGTATTGCCATTACTATGGGCGGTGTCGCCTGGGTTGTAAGTGAAAAGAGCCGTCGTGATGAAGGCGATCACCGCCTGGGATTGGGAGTGATGTTCGGTTCTATTTATGCAATTGGTCAGGCCCTGGGTACTGTAATGACACGCATGGCATTGCTTGAAAGTGATGTAAATCTTATATGGAGCGTAGTGATTCGTATACTTGGTGGTATTCTGATGATTGTCTGTATGGCTCTGTTCAGGCGGCAGTCAGTATTTGGCTTGAAAATAAAACCATCGGCTAACATATTAAAAATTAGTTTGCTGGCTACTTTTATGGGAGCCTATCTGGCGATGATCTGTCAACAGGTAGCAATTAAATTTACCCATGCCGGTATAGCTCAGACACTTCTTATGAGCAGTCATCTTTTTTTACTCCCATTGGGGCGTATCTCAGGCGAAAAGATCAGTTGGAGAGCAATTCTGGGGGCGCTGATAGCCATGGGAGGCATTGCAGTACTTTTTTTAATGCGTTGATGAACTAGAGCACCTGAAGCACGGATGATACTGAAAAGAGCGAAGAAGCTCCCAGAG
>JAGLOF010000200.1 GCA_023139105.1 bacterium | reverse complement strand
TGAAAAGTGTCGAAAACAGGAAAAACTATTCATCTCTTATCACACAGTTAAAAACCATGTGTATAAAATATTTCAGAAAATGGGTGTGAGTAACAGGTATGAATTAATGCATTTAGCGTCGCATCAGGATGAGGCATGATTGGTGTAGGCTGTCATCCAAAACGCAATTCACCTTACTGTTGACAAGCATAATTCTAAAAACGAGATCCTGAAACTAGTTCAGGAAGACAGACTAAAGATTCATTCATAAAACACATACTCATCCAAATCTACCACATCCCTAAACGTAACGTCATCCTGAAATAAGTGATCTGAATACAAAATTCTCAGTTACTAATTTCCAGTTTTTGCAAAGGTGTAAGTACTGCAAATGGTTCCTCAACGCCAGTCTGTAAATTAAAATTCTGAAGCTTAGCAATTACAGGATAAGTAATATCCTGGCCTTTAGCCACAAGAAGTAGACCATTTTTAGCATGAATTTCCTGATCTGTAATCATTCCGTAAACTAAATCCTTGACGGTTACCATCAACTGTCTCTTCTTAATTTCATCTACATTATAATTTTCAATACACTTCAATACGTTAAGATTGTATTCATGATGTCTCATTCGCATAGCCCCTACTGCATCTTCAACAGAGGCGCCGCCGTACACCAATCTATCCAAATCAATGGCGACTTTAAGTATCTGAGCACCAAGTGCAATGGTTTCATCCTGACTGGCTTTGGCATATTGAACATCCGGATTAAATGGCAATTGCAGGTCCCTGATCATGCCGGCAATTATTTCAAGCCTTGGTATATTGGACAATAATTTATAACCTACCAATGGATATGATGCAAACAATCTCGTTTCATTACCGGTTAATTCGATTTGTGAATAAACCTTATCCAATACCTCGCGGGGAAGCGCTACATATCCAATTTGTGACAACGTCGCTGCAATCTCATACTGCCATGTATTTGGCATATGTAATTCACTAACAATATGTTTTACATATTTCCTTATCCTGGATGCCTGCCCAAATGCAGATGGATTAATGATGCTTAATATTTCAACAAGAACTTTAATTGATCCTGAGAGAGTATTCTTAAGAAGCTCCTGTTCGGCCATGATGAGTTGGTACTGTTTCATGCCAGCATTAAGGGACTTGGCCAATGTTTCCGGCGGACACGGTTTGTTCAGAAAACGGAAAATATTCCCCTCATTAACCGCATCTATAGCTGTCTGCATATCAGCATTACCAGTAAGCATAATGCGCACAGTGTTAGGAGCCGACTTACTTACACGGGCAAGAAACTGGATACCGTCCATGCCGGGCATTCTCATGTCTGAGACGATAACAGCAAACGGGCCTTTCAACATCATCATTTCAATGCCTTCTTCACCTCCTAATGCTGTCTCTATCTCGAACTGTTTCCTTAACTGACGTTTATAGGCTGAAAGGATGTTTGGATCGTCGTCTACGCATAGTACTTTATTATTCATTGCTCAATCTCCTGTCTGAATTGATTTAAGGCAAATCTCCTTCCATGCGGAGAGCCTATCAGCTAAGCCGGCTTCATCAAAATAAGCTATGTCTACAGGATGAGCTATATCGCAATTTTCCTTTGTTGAAAGCTCATGCTCAATGATATTTGCCGCATGCACAACCGCCAACGGGCTAAGAACCTTAACCGGAATCCGGCTTGGACTGTGATGATGGGCAATGGCCTCAACCACAAGATCCGGCAGTCCCCAGAGGCTCAGCAAGTATGCACCAACCTCACCATGCGTTACTCCAAAACTATCCAGCTCAACACTACTTAATGGTATCTCTTTTTCTCTGGATTCTGCAATCATTGAATCATATTTCTCGGGAAAATTGCTCATAAAAATCAATTTGCCGATATCATGAAGGAATCCAGCTATCAAGGCATAGCCTATATAATTCGTATCTTTACTTTCTGATTCATAGATCTTCTTTGAAAAATGCCCAACGGCTTCGCTATGGTGCCATAAGGCATCCAGGGAAAGATTTTTTAATCTGGATTGATCAAATTGAGAAAAGACCTGAACAGCAAGTGCCAGGGATTTCACAACTTCCATTCCTAAAAGTGAAACGGCTTGGCCCGGACTGGCAACATGCCTGGGAAGACCAAAGAAAGCGGAATTCACCAGCTGCAAAATCTTAGCACTCATGCCAATATCCTTTTCAATAATTCCCCCCACATTCTTCATTGAGGATTCCGGCGATTGCAATTCATTCATAATTTCCATATATAATGTAGGAAGACTCGGCAATGAATCCATCTTAGAAACGAGTCTCTTCATTTCATCATTCAACATGATCTCTCGCAGGCTACAGGCGCGCGAAACTGTTGATATCAGCATTTCAGCGTCACAGGGTTTTGATAGATACTGATGCGCCGTGCGAACCGATCTCAGAATCATATCTCTGTCTGAGTGGCCGGATAAAACGATGCGTACAGTTTGAGGATATTTATTCATGACATTTTCAAGCAAATCTGCACCGGACATGCCTGGCATACGCATGTCGGAGACAACAACATCGAACGGATGCTGCGTCATGAGCTCCAGGGCGTTCTTCCCGCTTTCTACAAAATCCATCTCCCATTCATGGCGCATGCTCCTAAGCATTCTTTTCAGACCTTGAAGAATATTTGGCTCATCATCAACGAATAGTATTTTTCTTTTTTTTGCCATTATTAACTCCCTTAACAAAGGAATAAGCTGTAATGATCCTTTTTTTTAATTAATACCTGACAATGGGAAAAACACAGAAAAAGTGGTTCCACATCCAGGCTGGCTTTTGACTTTAATGAATCCCTTATGATTTCTTACAATACGTTGCACTATGGATAGCCCCAATCCTGAGCCGCCCTGAGATTGTTTTGTAGAAAAAGAAAGATTATATATTTTTTCCAGCGTTTCCGGGTCCATTCCAATACCCGTATCAGAAACCTCCAGCATGACATGATGTCCTGAGGCAGAAATCTGTTTTTTTGATCCGGACTCTTCCTCCAGGTTGACTTCTGAGAGGCGTATTTGGAGCCTGCCGCCATCTGCCATGGATTGCGCAGCATTGACACACAGGTTCATTACTACTTGGTAAATTTGAATTGATTCTGCCTCAAGCAACCATATTGTTTCAGACGTATGCCAGTCGATTGAAATATCTTTCGAAAAACTGTGTTTTAACAAATTGACACATTCATCTATAATAAGACCCAGGCTGCATTCCTTCTCAACTTTTACACCCTGTTGGCTGAAACGATGAATCTGTTGAATAATATCCGTAGCTCTTTGGGTTGATTTTCTTATTTGTATCAAATCATCTTTAGCCTGTGAGTTTCCATCCAATGAAAATACAATCAACTCACTGTATCCCGAAATCCCCATCAAAATATTTTTAAGATCATGCACCACACCAGCGGAAAGGTGACCGATCAGTTCCATTTTTTGGGATTGAATCAATTGTTGTTCGAGCAAGACATTATGCTCAACAAGCTCATCGTGATATGCTTTTATCTTCAGTACGCTACGTAACCTGGCTAATAGGTCCTCTTTTTGTACGGGTTTGTTGAGAAGATCAGCAGCACCCAGTTCCAGGGCCTTGTATTTCAAATCCCCATCCAGCATCCCTGTAAGGATGATTACTTCTATATTTTTTGTTTCCGTGTTGTTTTTAATTTCAGAGAGAAGTTCAAGGCCAGTTTTCCCGGGCATATTTATATCCAGCACTGCAACATCTATCTTTTTCATCTCCAGTGCCTTCTGTGCTTCATCGACCCCGCAGGCAAATGTGACATCCCATACGTCTCTCTTACCGTGAAGCATTCTCTCCAACCCTGTGAGGATTCTATGTTCATCATCAACAAAAAGAATCTGTTTCTTCATGAATTCCTCTCCTTAAAAACACACGTACAAACATCTAACTATTTAGTCTTGAATAATTCCTGACAAAGTTTCCGAAAATCAGGAAGCCGTTCCATCAGGGCAAGCTCTTTCAGATAATCGGTATCCATTTTTAAAGCTATTGCATCCTGTCCATCCTGAATCAATTCATGCTCCAAAACATTGGCCGTATGTACAGCCGCAAGCGGCAGTATTTCTCTGGTCATATTTTCTCCTGGCGAATGGTGATAAGCCACGGCTTCAACAATTTCATCGGGCAGTCCCCACATTCCCAGAAGATATGCCCCAATCTCAGCATGGCTTGTTCCATATTCTTCCTGTTCAGCCATATGAAGGGAAGTCTGTTCTTTTTGAGAGCGATCCATAACACTGCGGTAAGAATCCGGGCATTTTTTCATAAGCACCAATTTCCCTGCATCGTGGAGCATGCCGGCTATAGCCGTGTTGGATATCCGAAACTGATCATCACATATATTCGACATAATTCTGGAAGAAGCCAGGGCTACATTAACGCAGTGCGTATAAAGTTTATTAATCCTGAAAGTTTCAACATCTTCTCTGCTGAAACTGTCAAAAATATGAATTGTCAGCACCAGGGATTGTATCATTTCAACGCCCAGAAGGGTGAGCGCATGGCGCATGCCTTCTATTTTCCTGGGCACTCCAAAAAAAGCAGAATTGACAAGCTGCAGGATCTTGGCCGACATAGCCACATCTGATGATATAATTTCCTCGACATCGCTGACAGAACAATCCGGATCTTTAAGTTTCCGCTGAAGATCATCATAATAATCCGGCAAGCTGGGCAGCTTGCTAATATCTCCAATAATTGGAATTATTTTATCATTACCCAACTTATCACGCAGCGCGAATGTTTTAGCGATGGCCGCCTGAAATTTAACCGAATCACACGGTTTTGTAAGGAACTGGTGTGTTGATCCTATGGAGCGCATAATCATCTCTCTATCGGAATAGGCGGAGAGGATAAACCGGACAGTGCCTGGATATTGAGACTTTACAATATTAAGCAGCTCAACACCTGTCATTACCGGCATGCGCATGTCGGCTATAATAATATCAATAGACTTCTCATGCATGATATTCAGTGCTTCTTTTCCGCCTGTAGCATAAAAAATATTCCATATACGCTTTTTTTTATGGAGAAGATGTTTAAGACCTGTAAGAATATTTTGTTCATCATCAACAATGAGTATGGATTTCTTCTGTTCTTCATAATTTACATCATATGCCATGACGTACTCCATGTCGTTATAATTAATTTAATTTACCGTGTGCGGTTAATTCTATGTTTGGCAACAGTCCCTTCTTTTCATATCATCCTAGGCATGGCGTACGGCAGCCTTACAATAAAAGTAGTGCCTTCTCCTCTCACAGTC
>JAGLOF010000020.1 GCA_023139105.1 bacterium | reverse complement strand
TTTACCAGTGGCAGTGAAAAAGATCCCAAAGCAGTACAGCTTACACATAAAAATTTGATCTCAAATATTAATGATTTAACAGACATATTTGAACTTTACAAAGATGATATTATCATGTCTATTCTTCCCTTATTCCATGTATTTGGCTTCAATGCAAATTTTTGGATGCCTATTATGATTGCTGCCAAATCTGTTACATATGCCAATCCATTAGATTATAAGAAAATCCCAATAATGATCCGTGAAGAAAAGGCTACGCTTATTGCTGCTACACCGATATTTTTTGCCGGATATTTAAGAGAATCCAAATCCGGTGATTTTGAATCTGTACGCATTGCACTTCCTGGTGCTGACAAGACACCCGATTCTCTTCGTGAAGGTTATCGTAAGAAACATGATATTGAACTATGTGAAGCTTATGGTACAACAGAAACCAGTCCAGGTATCTCTCTGAACACTCCCCGCCATAATCGTCCTGGTAGCATAGGCCGGCCACTGCCTAATGTACAGGTAAAAATTGTAGATCTTGATACGGAATCCGAACTCCCTTGTGGTGAAGAAGGAAAGATTTTAGTCAAGGGTGACAATGTTATGAAGGGCTATTTGGGAGATATTGAAGAGACATCATTACGAATCCATAATGGATGGTATGATACTGGGGATATGGGTGTGATGGATGAAGATGGATATCTGTGGCACAGAGGAAGACTTAGACGGTTTGTTAAAATTGGCGGTGAGATGATTTCATTAGTAAGAACAGAACGGGTACTTGAATCATTATTGCCACAGGGTGTGGATTGCTGTATCGTTGATATCCCGGACTCACGCAAAGGGGCACGTATTGTTGCTGTAGTAACCCGACCAGTTACGGAAACTCAATTAATCAAAAAAATGGCCGAGTCTCTTCCTCCTATTGCCATACCCAAAGGCTTTTATGTGATTGAGAATTTACCCAAAATGGGCAGCGGCAAGATTGATTTCCGAACCATTTCAGATATTGTCAGAGATAATATCTGATTAGTTCTTTAATTTATGCATTGAATTTATTATATTCAAAGCCAAATAAATTTAATAAAAGGAGTATATCGTGAGTGATAAACAGTGGAAGACCTCACCCAAAATGCAGATTGATGAAAAAAAGGTCTGCAATGTTGTCATAGAGACATCCAAAGGAACAATTGAACTTGAACTTTACCCTGAATTTGCACCTAAAACTGTAAATAACTTTTACTTTTTAGCTGGTGAAGGTTTTTATAACGGTGTGAAATTTCATCGGGTTATTCCCAATTTTATGGTTCAGGGCGGAGACCCAACAGGTACTGGCATGGGTGGCCCGGGATATCAATTTGAAGATGAATTCACAGATAACCCATTGACGCATGAAGCCAAGGTTATTTCTATGGCAAATGCCGGTCCCGGGACAAACGGTAGTCAATTCTTTATAACCCACGCGCCACAGCCGCATCTTAATAATCGTCACACGGTTTTCGGTAAGGTCACCAAGGGAGAAGATATTGTTGATGCCATAGAGCAGGGCGATGTGATGAAGAAAGTCACTGTTACTCAGTAAATTATTTCTAGATACAGGGGAGAGGCGTGTACGTCTCTCCCTTTTGTTTTCCCAAATAGAATCCCCCTTGGAACCATTATTCCTTACCTGCAATTTTATAAAATTGCTGCTTCCTGATATTCTTTGGGCAAAACTCTATCGTATCCTTGCTTGAATAGAGAATGGCGAATTTTGATTAATGATTTTAACCCTATTCCAGCCGCTAAAAATTAATCAGTTACCAAGATCCCGGCTTAAAGATTGCCGGGATGACACGGCAGAAAAGGGTGTATTATATATCATCCGGACACATTACCCACACAATTGTCATCCCCGAAATCTTTTATCGGGGATCTTGGTATTTGGTAACCATAACTCAAAGGATTCTTCAGTATTTTACTTTTCTATATAATTATCGGCAGAATCAAAAAATATGTCAATCACTGAAAAGAAAATTATTTCAATCAGCCGTCGTCTGGATATGGTAGCATTCTACCCTGATCTAATTGTTAATACACTCGGCAAAAGATGCCCCCCCGAACGTGTACATTCACTGGTATTCTGGACCAAATGGCCGGAAAATCTATGGAAACATCAAACCTTATCGAAATCTATTCGTCATTATGATCAGATATATGTACATTTAACTATTACCGGAATGGGTGGCAGTTCTTTGGAGCCAGGTATTCCCGGACCGGGATTAGTCTTAAACATGCTGCCGGAACTTATTGATATAGTTGGTGATACCCGTCGTATTGCATTACGCTTTGATCCAATTGTAAACCTGCAAGATCAATCCGGTAAGTGTTATAGTAATTTTGAATTTTTCAACACTGTACTGGCAGCTGCAGTCCAATGGGGAATAGGGCGTATCATCGTATCCTGGATGAGTCCCTATGATAAGGTTATAAGACGATTGGGTCACAAGGGATGGAAGCCAGTTACTCTGAATAAACAGGACAGGGAAAATCAATGGAAGCAGTTAAAAAAACTTTCAGAAGATCATGGAATTATTCTATCAGCCTGCTGTGATCCTGAATTTCCCCAAAGCGCATGTATTGATGGACAGCTTTTGCAGAGTCTTCATCCACAAAATCTGCCCGTATGTACAAATTCGTCAGGGGAGCAGCGATCCCGTTGCGGATGTACAAAGAGTTGGGATATTGGTTGGTATTATGGTTGCCCCGGCGGATGTATTTACTGCTACGCCAATCCTAAAATCAAGAATATTTTGCAGCAATAGGCATGCGGCGGCCTGAGCCAAAAGCTTTTGACGTTATCTTCAAACCAGGTGCTGCCTGAATTCTTTTGTATTCGTTTCGTATAACCGTTTTAATAATCCACTCTACAGTCTCTTTATCATAACCTTTATCGATGATTTCCTCAACACCCAGGTGTTGTTCAAGGTATAAGTCCAGAACGCTGTCCAGAATGTCATAAGGTGGTAGTGTATCCTGGTCTGTCTGATCCGGCCTTAATTCTGCCGTAGGCGGGCGTGTCAAAATACGTTGGGGAATGACATTGCCATCGCGATTTATATAATTGCAAATTTGATACACCAATGTTTTGGGGACGTCTGCAAGAACTGCTAAGCCGCCGCTCATGTCACCGTAGAGTGTGCAATAACCAACAGAGAGTTCACTCTTATTACCGGATGAGAGACAGAGATATCCAAATTTATTAGACAGCCCCATGAGAATATTGCCGCGGATACGTGCCTGGAAGTTCTCTTCAGCCACATCTTCTTCAGTATCTTTAAACCATGGGCGCATCATTATCTTATAAGCGTCAAAAGTATCGGAGATTGGAATTTCATCATAATGAACACTCAGGTTATTTGCCAGTGTTCTGGCATCTTCTCCGCTTGCATCAGCCGAATAGGGAGATGGCATATATACGGCATGAACATTTTGCGGACCCAGTGCAGCAGCGGCAAGGCAGCAGGTCAGAGCCGAATCAACGCCGCCTGAAAGGCCAAGTACAACAGATTTGAAACCACATTTGCTCATATAATCTGAAATACCCAGAACCAGTGCATCGTATGCTGTGCCCGTTCTTTCAGATTCTACATCATCCACAGGATCGGGCAAATTATCAAGGTCTACAGTGATAACACTCTCCTTGAATGCAGGTAGACTCACTCTTATTCGACCTTTGCCATCTACAATGAAACTTCGGCCATCTGAAATTAATTCATCATTTGCACCAACCTGATTTACAAGAATAAAGGGAATACCATGCCGGCGTGCATGTGACTGTGCCAATTGAATACGAATTGCGGCTTTTCCAAGAGTAAAGGGAGAGGCCGATATATTTAATAAATATTGAGCACCGGCATTTCCAAGATTCTCAACAGGATCAATATCATAGAGCCTGTCATCAAAAATTTCAGAGGCATTCCATGCATCTTCACATATAGAAATACCCCATTGTTCACCTTTTATTGTGAATAAATTTATTTCATCTGCCTCTAAAAAATATCTGGCTTCATCAAATACATCGTAAGTAGGAAGTAGGGATTTACGTTGAGTGAATACCAATTTACCATTTTTAATTATTCGGGCTGTATTGTAGAGTAACTTCCCACTTGTTTTGTCTGTCTTTTCAATTGTTCCATAGCAGATAAATAATTCTGGAAAACTAACGGATAGTTTGGAGATATTCTTATCCGCCTGTTCATAACGTTTAATAAAAACAGGCTTTTCTAGTAGATCTTTGGGGGGGTATCCTGATGGAAATAACTCTGGAAAAATTATCATTTCCGAATTGTCAGATGTTGCCCGAAGCATTGCTTCATGCATTTTTTTAATATTTCCGCAAAAATCACCTATTGTGGGATTGAGCTGTGCTAATGTAATTCTCATGGCATAATCCTGGGATTCAATTAATTCCAATAGTCAAATGATGATTAATATACTCTGAAATTTTTAATGTGTCAATATGTTTTTAAGGGACTTAACATACATATGCACAGGAAAAACGTTCCAATAGACAAGTAGGCAAGAATTGCCGAAATCCCATATTTATATAAATTTTATAATGTTAAAATATGTAGATAAGTCCAATAAAAACAGTATTCCAGTGATGTTGAATAAGACATGGTATATGCTTTGCCTTAACAGGGGGTAGATAAAATAAACAGTCTGACTTGAGGTGTATAAAAATGCGTTACTCCCTAAACAAAAAAAGTATGATGCTGACCATGATTGCCATATCCCTTATGTGCTTTACAAGCATTGTCAGAGCAGCTACTTTATCCTTGGTTTGGAATCCCAATCAAGAGTCCGACTTAATGGGATATAAAATTTATTATAGTCTTCAATCAAATGATCGCTATTCCAGTGTTGATGTCGGTAAAGTGACAGAATATACATTGGAAGATCTAAATGCCAATGAGACATATTATATTTGTCTTACTGCATACGATCAAAATGGCAATGAATCTTATTATTCCGACGAGATTGCATTGCTGGTTCAAGATAATGATAAACCACAGGTTGTAAATGTAACATGTCATACAGTCGATATGATTAAAGTAGTATTTGATGAGACAATATCAATCAGCACCTCGGAAATTACCGCTAACTATCAAATTGATAATGGTATTGTTGTTACCCGTGCCGAGCGTCAGAATGACCATAGAACTATCCATTTATATACAAATATGCATGCAAATGGAACTTACAATTTAACTGTAACCGGTGTTCGTGATAGTGCCCTTGTACCTAATCAAATGGATTCTCGTGTTATTGAGTATACCTGGAACGGTAATGATGATATAGCTCCAACCGTAGTAAGTGTCAAACTTATTATGGAAGACATGGTGGAAATATTATTCAGTGAAGCAATGGACCCTGGCTCTGTCCGTAATGTTTTCAATTACCTGATTGATCCTGAAGTCACCAGATCAGACATTTCATTGGATCCCACATTTACAAAAGTACGGATAACAACGGGCATTCATGATCTGTCTCAGGAATACACAATGACGATCCGCAATGTCTCCGACGGTTTTAATCAAATTACAACTGTACAGATACCATATAGTTGGGAATCCAGTGATGTAACTGCGCCTACATTGATAGCAGCTCAAGCTGTTGATGCTTCCACGGTTGATGTCCAATTTAGTGAAGAGCTTAATAAAGAAACCGCAGAAAATTCATCTAATTATTCAATCAATAATGATGTGAGTGTCAACAATGCTGTATTGAATCAGGATAATGTCACCGTGCGTCTGACTACCAGCGCACACACAGGCGGTCAATTTACAGTACAAGTAAGTGGAGTAGGAGATGATGCCACTCCCACCAATACTATTACTTCCGCTCATCTGGATTATGACTATGAAGCACCGGACAATACACGTCCCACAGTTGAATCAGTCACAGTAGAAGCTTCAAATCTGATAAAAGCCGCATTCAGCGAGCCTGTAACGGAAGCATCTGCTCAAAATGTTTCTAATTATGGTTTTGTTCCTTCCGTTACCGTTGAAAATATAACATTGGATGCAAGCGGCCTTTATGTATTATTGCAGGTTGTTCCTTTGGAGAGCGCGAGCTACCGTTTAACATTAAACAATATCCAGGATCGGGCTTCCTCAAACAATACTATTGCAGCGAACACCTATTCGGACTTCTCTTATTCAAGCCCCGATGTTACGGCACCTGAAATATTAACTGTCAATACTCATGGTGCAAACCTGGTAGAAGTAATATTTAGTGAATCGGTTGAGAGAACGTCTGCAGAAACTATCACGAATTATGCTTTTTCATCATCTGTTACTATAAGCAATGCTGCACTTGTTGGAGATAATCTGGACCGTGTCTATCTTACAGTTTCAAATTTAACAGCAGGTGTATCGTATATATTATCGGTTAATCAAATTACAGACCGTGCCAGTTCAGCCAATGTAATTATTTCAGGTACAGAGGCAGCTTGCGAATATACTATTGAAGATTATGCAGCTCCCAAGATGCTAGACGTAGACCTGATTGGTACAGCATATTTGAAGATCACTTTTGATGAACCCCTGGAGCAGGTTCATGCCGAGAATATTAATAATTACAGTATCTCATCAAATATTCAAATAATTAATGCTACACTGGACGCAAGTTATCATAGCGTATTTTTACAGACTGCTGATCATCAGCCCGGTGAGACATATCAAGTCAGTGCCATGAACCTGGAAGATCGTGCAAATCCTGCCAATGTGATGGGTCAGGGGAATTCACTTACTTATGAATGTCTTTCAATAGATAATACCAGGCCTGCATTGAAGCGTGCCGAGAGTCATGGTGCCAGAACTGTGGAGATTCTGTTTACCGAACCATTGGATCCGGCATCTGCCTTGAATGCTGCTAATTATCAAATAGATAACGGTATTACCATTAATAGTGTTTCACTCAGTGATGCTCAGACAGCTGTCTTTTTGGAGACTTCAACGCACATGCGTGGTGAGTATATCATCACAATATCCGGTGTAACAGATGCATCCAATGCACACAATATGATTATTTCAAGTTCTCAGGTTGCATATACATATACACCTAAAGATGGAATTGCTCCTCTGTTTATAGAAGCAAATTTTTTGAATCCAAACACGGTTGAACTTCTTTTCAGCGAACCCTTGCACAGGAATTCTGCTGAGACAGAATCTAACTATACAATAAATAAATCTATTTCAATTGATAAAGCAGAACTTAATTATGATGGAAACAAGGTCATTTTAAGTACATCCAAACATCTTCCGGGTAATTATAAAATTACAGTCAGCAATGTTAAAGATGCTTCTGCGGCCGGAAATACCATTGATGGTAATGTTGAAAAAACATATACTTATGAAACAGTTGACAATGTACCGCCAACTATTTTCTCTGTAGTTCTAAACGAAGGTAATCGCCTGTCCGTGACATTCAATGAAGCACTGGATACTCTCTCTGCCTGTGAATCAACTAATTATAAGATTAATAACGGTATACAGGTTCAGAGCGCAATTTTGACAGCATCACAGAATATGGTAATCCTTATTACCAGCGAACATGTTGCAGGTGATTATCAGCTGACAGTCAATGGAGTATGTGATGGTTCTGCTTCAAAGAATCCAATAGCTGCTTATGAACAACGTAGTTTTAGCTGGAATCCTCCGGACAAGGTTAAACCACGTTTGGATAATGTTGAATTATTAAATAATACTACAATCACATTAACTTTCAGTGAAGCTTTGAATCAAGCTGATGTTGAGAATATAGCCAATTACCAGATCTCACCCGCTGTTATGATAAACGAGGCAGCACTCCTGGCAGGTTTAAATAAAGTAAGACTTGAAACATCTGCACATGAACCCGGTGATTACACAATAACTGTCACAAATATTAAAGATTTGGCCTTTAATCCAAATACAATTGGCAGTGCAAACCAGAAAAATTATAGTTATATTCCACCGGATACAGAGGCTCCTACGTTGGTATCAGCACAATTGGGATCATCTCCAAGCATCTTAAAACTATACTTTAATGAATCCTTATCACGGGAAGCCGCCCAGAATGAAGCGAATTATGTAATCAGTGCAGGTGTTGAAGTAATAGAAGCTAATTTAACCGGCAATAATGATGATGTGGTTTTCCTTGAAACCTCAACGCATCAGATCAGTATTGATTATACAATAACCGTATCAAATTTATCTGATCGTGCACCGGTAGCTAATCAGATGTCTACACCTGCAACATTTAACTATAGATTCACTCCACCCGATAAAGAAGGCCCGAAAATGCTTGCTGCAAAACTTTTAAGTGGCAATCAATTGGAAATTTCTTTTGACGAACAATTAGACAAGGCTTCTGCCGAAGATCGCAGCAATTATAAAATTGAATCCGGTATTGAGATTCAGAATATTACTTTGGATCCTCAGTCACGTATGAGAGTAAAATTGGAAACTACGGCACATATGCCAGGTTTACCTTATACTGTCTATGCAGTAAATATTCGTGACAGAGCACCGTCTCCCAATCCAATGGCTGCTGGCCAGAGCATTCCATACTCCTATAATAATGTCTCTGGCAGTAGTGTAGATAATATTGCTCCTTCTATAGCCAGGATCGACCTGATATCAAATACATCTATTGATGTTATCTTCTCGGAAATCGTTGACAAACAAACATCTGAGAATAAGAATAACTACAAAATTGAAGGTTTAACTATAAAATCAGCCATATTGGATACACATGCTGTACGTGTTCATCTCACAACTTCCCTACATACTGATGGCGTTGATTATAGCTTAAACATCAATAATATAAAAGATGCTGCCTCTAACACAATGAGCACTAAAGAAATTGTATACTTCGTACAGAGTGGAATAGGGCTCTCCGGTCTTAATCAAGCTGGATATGATATGTGTAGTTTTGCTGCCGGAAACACCTGTTACTCTGATCGTAATTATACAATGACACAGGTACCGACAGTGCTAACTGGAAGTATTCAAATTAAGACAGCAAATGATGATAAAACTAATTCAGATGAAAATTTCCTTTCATTTGAACTTTCAGGCGAGGCAAGCATCTATATAGCCTATGACCAACATATTCAGGAATTGCCTTCATGGATGAATGATTGGAAATTAACAGGTGAACAGATTATCAGTTCCCGTTCAGGTGTATATCTTGTCTATTCCAAAGAGTATCATGCCGGTAGAGTAACCTTGGGCGGCAACGCTTCAAGTGTCGATGATAACATGTATCTTGCCTTTGTAAAGCCGCTTTTGGGAAGTCGTTCTATAGTTGGCAGCATGAGCAAAGCCATGTACTGTGTCGATCGTCTCTCTGTTGGAGATGCATTATACCTGGACCGTGAATATACTTTGGCGACACTGCCTGAGGCTTTGGAAGATCTTCTTTGGATAAAAACCATGAATGATGATAAGACCAATCAAAGTGAAAACTTTTTGGAATTTGATTTAAATAACAAAGCAACTTTATATCTGGCATATGATGCTGCTATTGAAAATCTGCCCACATGGATGGATGATTTTGACAGAACAATTCTGAAGATTGTGGATTCACGCGGAGTAGCCTTTGATGTTTATGCAAGAGATTATAAAGCCGGCCATATTGTACTGGGCGGCAATCAAGGCGCCAGTGATGACAACATGTATATGATATTACTTGAACCTGAGGCCGTAGATACTAATGATGCTGGAAATTCAACACCTGGTGATTTTAACATTTTTCAGAATTATCCAAATCCATTTAATCCTAAAACAACAATCAGATTCATGGTTGAGAATTCCGGGCATGTTAAACTGGCAGTATATAATGTAATGGGCCAGTTGGTTAAAGTGCTGGTTGACGGTGAAGTTGCTGAAGAAATGCTTCAGGTAGTTGAGTGGGATGGAACAGATAGAAATGGTGTTGAAGTAGCCAGTGGAATGTATTTCTATCGTCTGGAGCAGGGACAGTTTGCCAAATGTAATCGTATGATTCTAATGAGATAGGAACGTTGCATGATTCTCTTGCTAATTGGAATATTAGGACTGTTATTCGGAAGCTTTTTCAATGTTGTGATTCACCGGCTTCCAAAGAAGCAATCTCTGTCAAAACCGGGGTCACACTGTCCTCAATGCGGCTCAGCAGTACGATGGGTTGACAATGTGCCCATATTGAGTTACATAATTTTAGCTGGTCGTTGCCGTGTTTGCCGGGTGCATATTCCATTTCGCTATCCACTGGTAGAAGCGTTAACGGCTCTTGGATTTGTAGCGCTTTATTTGAAATTTGGGATATCTCATGATTTTGGACGATATGTTATACTATATGCCTTTTTAGTACCCCTTGCCTTTATTGATTGGGACAGAAAATTAATTCTTAATAACTTGACACTGCCATGTACGATTATTGGTATTCTTTACATTTTGATTTTTGATATTGCAAATTGGAAAACAATGATCTTTGGTGGCCTTGCAGGAGCATTGATTTTAGTGGTGTTTGCACTGCTTGGACAGCTGCTGTTCAAAAAAGAGAGCATGGGCATGGGTGATGTTAAATTATTGGCCCTGGCAGGTATCTATCTAGGTTTTCCACAAGTATTATATGCACTGTTTTTAGGGATGATAATAGCCGCAATATATATTATTGTTGGTTTGACATCTAAAAATATAGACAGGGAAAGCACTATTCCCTTTGGTCCATTTATTGCAATAGGAGTGCTGGGACAACTGCTTGTTGGCGAGACTATATTAGTGTGGTATATAGGTCTCATCCGATAACTACAGTTTCCCGGCGAAGTGGAGGTTTCATCGATATGACCATTGAAGCCGTACAAGAGATCGCAGAAAATGTCGATCTCAGTTTCGAGCAGGAACTTCGTCTTGTACAGGAGAAGCCATCAAAAGCTATACGGAAACGTGTGTTAGTAGTTGATGATGATCCCCTGGTGGTAAAGGTTTTAAGGACTCCGTTGGAAAGGGCAGGATTTGCGGTCAATACTGCATGTCATGGTCTTGAAGCATTACAAAAAGTAAAACAGGCTCCTCCGGATTTAATTATCCTTGATATTCTTATGCCATTATTAGATGGGTTCAAAGTCGCACGTTTTCTGAAATTTGACAAAAGGTTTAAGGACATTCCCATTGTAGTATTAACATCCAGAGCAACAGAGGGTGAACGGGAAATGGGAAAACAGGTAGGTGCAAATGAATTTTTATTTAAACCTTTTCGTTTGCCGCAAGTGATGGCTATGGTTCAAAAATACTTGAATAATTAGAGGACTATGCAGGCAACAGCAACAAAAGCCCCGGAAAGAGACACAGATAGACCATTGGCACAAGCCCTGGTTGAAAGAAAAGTATTGTCTCTTGATGAAGCCAAATCAGTATTGACACAAGTGAAGAACGCAGAAGTGCCAACAGATCTTGAATCATTTTTAATTGATTCCGGTATAGTAGAAGAAGAGATAGTATTTGAGGCTAAAGCTGCACTAATGAATGTACCCTATATCGATCTCCGGAATTATGAGATTGATCCCGAAGTGCTAGAGCTGATTCCACCTCAAATAGCCCGGGGTTTTGTATTCTTCCCGCTTTTCCGTATTGATGAAACTTTGTTAATAGCAATGTCTAATCCCAAAGATATAACTGCTGTAGATAAAGTTACACAGTTGACCCAGCTAGAGGTTTCACCTGCCCTTTCATCAAAAAGTGCAATAATTGATGCAATAGATAGATATTATGGTGAACAGGAAAATGTTGCTGCCGAAGTAGTTTCAAATGAAGAACTTCAGGATATCCTGGAGATTATTGAAGCCGAAGAGGAAGTTGAAGATACAACAAAGAGTACTCAGGAGCTTGAACGACTTGCCGAAGATGCTCCGGTTGTAAAGATGACCAACATGGTTTTAACTCAGGGGATCGCTGAAGGTGCTTCTGATGTTCACATTAATCCGGAAGAAGAGATGCTGCGTGTCCGTTTCCGCGTGGATGGCATTTTATCTGACAGTCTACATCTACCCAAGAACCTACAGGAAGCTGTAATATCCCGAATCAAAATTTTGTCTAATCTGGATATTGCCGAGCACAGAATTCCCCAGGATGGGCAGATGAGATTAAGGCTCAGTGATGGACGTGAGATAGATATTCGTGTATCCACTCTGCCATCTGCCCACGGTGAAAATGTTGTACTTCGTATTCTTGATAAGAATGCTGCACTACTGAATCTTGAAAATCTTGGTTTTGAATCCGATGTTTATGAGATATTGACTGGCCTGCTTGCTAATGCATACGGTATAGTACTGGTGACAGGTCCTACGGGTAGTGGAAAGACTACTACACTTTATGCGGCATTAAATCGATTATCTACAATTGAAAAAAATGTTATTACACTGGAAGATCCGATTGAATACAGACTGCCATTGATCAGGCAGTCACAGGTTAATCATAAAGCCGGAATGACTTTTGCAAAAGGACTGCGTGCTATTCTCCGCCAGGATCCTGATATAGTTATGCTGGGTGAGATTCGTGATACTGAAACTTCAGAGATTGCCGTACAGGCAGCTTTGACAGGTCATTTGGTTCTGTCCACACTTCATACAAATACTGCAGCCGGCGCAATAACCCGCCTGCAAGAGATGGGCATAGAACCATTTTTAATTTCAACGGCTGTTCTGGGAGTTGTTGCTCAACGTTTGGTAAGACGTATATGCTCCAACTGTAAAGAAGAAGTCAAGGTTGATCAGGAAGTGCCAATGCCTGTTTTGCAGAGTCTTGGCCTTGCACAGGCACCGGAAGCCGCTAAATTTTACCATGGCCGCGGATGCAAAAAATGTAGAGATACAGGGTATAAAGGGCGTGTTTCAATTTTGGAGGTTTTGCCTGTTACCGAGAAGCTCAGGGCAACAATCATAAAAGGTGCTTCTGCAGATGTAATCAATGCAGAAGCTCTAAATGAAGGAATGAGGCCGTTATTGTATGATGGCTGGATAAAAATACTCAAAGGCGTTACCACTGTTGAAGAAGTGATGCGCGTAACGAATATTACTTGAAAAGAGCAGGTTTGATATATGCCATTATATGAATATAAAGCCTTGACTCCGGATGGTAAAGTAATCACCGAGACTCTGGATGCACCCAATGAGCAGGGTGTGACAAAAATGATCTTTTCCAAAGGTTTTAGACCTGTTGCAGTAAAAAAGATTAAAGCTGCTGCAAAAAGTGGCGGAAGTACAGAGATAAATCTGTTTAAAAAGAAGATCCGTCTGGAAGAAGTTGTACTGTTCACAAGAGAATTGGTTACTCTTCTCAGAGCCGGTGTGCCGATGCTTACTGCTATGGAAGCTCTTGCATCGCAAAGTGGTGAAGCACTGGGAGAGGTTTTAAACAAGATATATGTGGCCATCATGTCAGGCAAAAGCTTCTCACAATCATTGGATCAGCACCCTGATGTCTTTCCCAAGATCTATGTTAATTCTGTTTATGCAGGTGAAATGTCAGGTTCATTGGATGAAGTTCTTGAGCGCATGGTACAGGTGATGCAGCATGATGAAGAGACTACCAGAAAAGTCAAATCTGCTATGAAATATCCAATGTTTGTAATTTCTGCGATGATAGGTGCGTTTTTTGTTATTATGACAATGGTCGTTCCGAAATTTGCCGGTATTTTTGACAGTATGGGTATGGAACTGCCCATTTTTACAAAAATTTTAATTGCTTTAAGTGAATTCTCAGAGAAATATGCATTATATATACTTGGAGTAGGAGCTGCGCTTTTTATAAGTTTTAAATTCTATGTAAAGACAGATGCCGGGAGATTATGGTGGGATAAGATTTTGATGAAAATTCCAATAATCGGTAATCTGGTAATTAAGAGTTCTATGGCTCGTTTTACAAAGATGTTTGAAACATTGAACAAGAGTGGATTACCAATATTACAGACACTGGACACTGTCTCTCAGGCTGTAGGTAATGCGGCAATGGAGCAGACAATCAAGCAGGTAGCTCTGGGCGTTGAACGCGGCCAGGGAATTTCAGGATCAATGAAAAGATTTAATATTTTTCCACCAATGGTCATACGCATGATATCTATTGGTGAACAATCCGGTTCATTGGATGAAATGCTTGGTTCGGTAGCTTCTCATTATGATGTGGAAGTTGACTATGCAATAAAAAATTTAACTTCAATGATAGAACCAATTTTAACTCTTGTCATTGGTGGAGCAGTTGTTGTTATGGCATTTGGAATATTTTTACCAATGTGGGGAATGGTAGGTGCTGTTCAATAAAGATTATCTTTTTAAAATAAAAAAGAAATATCATCGGTGAAGGGAGGTGAAGCGACAAAAAGCTGTGAAATGTGTGTGGGGGGGGGAGGATTGTATTGACAGAAGTTGTTTTAACAAAGGAGCAATAATTATGAAATTTTCATCAGAAAAAGGTTTTACATTAGTAGAATTAATTGTAGTCATCGTGATTATCGGAATCCTGGCTGCTGTTGCTGTACCCAAATTTATGGATCTCTCTGACAATGCTAAAACAGCAGCATGTGCACAGAACCGTGCGTCCATTGAATCTGCATGCGCAATGTACTATGCCAGCGCAGCCCTGGCTGCCGATGGTAATGCTGCATACCCGACAGGTACAGCACAACTGGTTTCCGGCGGACAGCTTGATGCTGAACCAACATGTCCGTCAGGCGGAACATATTCTACAGCTGACGGTAAAGCATATTGCAGTACTCATGCAGCACCACCAGCTTAATGGCTAATGAGTAATTTGAGGTAATGTGCGGGAATTTATTCCCGCATGTTGGCTCTGTATTAACACTTGTAATCCGGGAAAGAACACCGGACTCCTGTCTGGGCTTGTAGAAAAAAAGATCAGATCAGGAGATCGGTGGTCCTAAAAAAAACGAGATTGTGATGTCTAATAGTAGCAAAAAACGTATTTTTAAGTGGAAAGGAGAATCCGGTTTTACTCTCCTGGAGCTGATTACCGTAATGGTGATTGTGGGCATTGTTACAGGCGTAGTCAGTGTATCTGTAGATTCGGTGAATGAAGATATGCGTTTGTCCAATGCTGCTAACAGGGCTTTGGCAGATATCAGACATGCTCAGGAAATGGCAATGACTCACCGAAGGCAGGTAGATGTATATGTTGTTGCCGGGCAAAATCAATATTATGCCAAATGGAATGATACCAATGCCTATCTAGACAGCCCTACTGAAAATGGGCATTTGGATGTCCACTTAAATACTGGCGAATACCATGGAGTCACAATGTCGTCAGGGCTCTCGGGCATATTAAGCTTTACTGCAACAGGTGAACCGCTTTTAAACGGTTCGCGTATTGGAGATACCAATGGTCGCTCTGTCATGTTCTTAAATAACAGAATATATGTAACATTTTACAGATCAGGTTTGACAACCATTGAGAAAACAGTAGGGGGCGGAGGATGCGCGGCAGCCTGCTAAATAGAATCCAACATCAATTGAATAAAGAAAACGGTGCTTCACTGGTTGAAGTAGTTCTGCTGTTGGTGATTTTAGCTATTGCCCTGGTACCGCTGACTCAGCTTTCTGTCAGTAATTTAAAGTTTGGTGCCCAGTATTCACTTATGACCCGGGCAATATCATTTGCCCAGAGCAGGATGGAAGAGGTTATTGCCGATTATAAGGCCACTGGTGCAGGAAGAGGTTATGCCTGGACAGTTGCAAACTGGGCAGGCAGTTCAGATAGTCCTGCCACTGGTTTTACCAGATCTGTCAGTATATCAGGAGAAATGACACTTAACGGCGTTAATTATGTGACAGTACAAGTATCAGTCGCCAACACAAATATCAGTACTGTAAAGATTGAAACTATTTTAGTCAAATAAGAGCATTATTATGAAGAGCCTTCGGCGTACATTAAGAGCATTAAATAAAGAACATGGCTTTACTTTAATGGAGCTGATTATCGTACTGCTCTGTACAAGTATAATTATGGCAGCTACAATTCCTCTCTTCAAAGTTCAGACAGAGTCCTATGTAGATGCCCGTGAGGGTAAAAAACTTATGCAGGAAGCGCGTATAGGTTTTAACCGTCTTATTTCGGAGATGCGTCAAATTACTGAATCTACAGAGATTGACTGGGGAAGATCAAATTCGATTCAGTTTGATCTGCCATATCAAGATAATATTGAATATGAAGTTGATAGTGGAAGTTTGGAAAGAATTAACACGCGTCTTGTAGACGGTGTCCGCAGTTTTAATCTTACTTATTATCGTGAAGACGGATCTCAAATATCTACTCCCTTCTTTTTCAGTACTGATGTATGGAGAATCAAGATCTTACTAGAAGTAGGAGACGATGATAATCAAGTACGCCTGGAGAGTCAGATTACTCCCCGTAATTTTCACTATAACTAAGCTGTTGTATTTCAAATGCTTTACGAGAAAGCATTGCAATTTGAAACGATTGCAATGTATTATAAATACGCAAATGACATTGTGCTACTTTTTTGCTACAATACTATTTCTTTTTCATTATCCGCTTACTTTTACCTGAAAATATAAAATAACTTAGAAATTCTATTCAATATAGATCAATAGATTTAATTCATAATGTATTTTATGCATGTTTTGATTTGATTTGAGGTAGAATTGTTCGTCTTATTTCTTTATGGCACTCTATTTGTAACAATTGAATGCATTGAGGTATTATGTACAGAATAAATGTGATAATATCGCAAATAAAGTGAAACTGGCGTATTCACAATTTGACATTGAGTAGACTGCGATGAATCGAACTAAAAGTTTTCAAATTCAAACTTCCTCTACATGGCCATTTGTATTAGGTATGGATATCAGTACCAGTAGCCTGAAATATGTAGTTATCCGGAATAGTAGAACAGGAATGCGTATTGAAGGTTATGGCAGACATGAGATAGATCCTCATGAACAAGCTGGTTTTGAAAAAATTCGTAAAATAATATCAGAACTTTTTCATAAAAAAAGTCCTTTGCGAAAGGCCAGGATTGTATTAGGCATTGAAGGATCCGGTGTAATTATAAAGAAGGAAAGTTTTCCTTCTTTGGGTAAAAAAGAACTGGCTCAAACTATCTTTTTTGCTATACAGCAAGAACTTGGTAATGAGTTGGAAGCTGGTGCTGCAAGTGTAGATTTTATTGAACTTGGGCCTGATCCGGCACGTGATGACCATACAAACTATCTTTGTATGGGTATGGCAGAGTCTTTGATTGAAGATAGAATGGCACCTCTTGCCATGGAACATATTGTGCCAAATAAAGTGATTCCTTCAGTTGCTACATTAATTAATCTTATTCCGCTACTTCCACCGGTCTACAAGAATAAACCTATTGGATTTCTGGATATTGGGGCAAATCGTAGTATGTTGGTCTTTATAAAAGACGGACATTTGCACTTTCATCGTGAGATAGTTGTAGGTGGTGATGATTTTACAAAAGCAATTACAGGTACAATTTTTCATGAGGGAGAGGCAATTCAGTTTAATCATGCTGAAGCCGATGAATTTAAGAGACGCTTTGGTTATCCCATGGGATTTAATGAGAGTGTAACTTTCCATGGTGCTCCTCTTGACGAAGTTGGAACAATGATTCGGCCGGTGGTTGAACGATTAATTGGTGAAATTCAACGTTCTTTGGATTTTTATCGGGAAAAATTTCAGGATGAAAATATTGAAGAGATTTTTCTTATTGGTGGTGGTTCAAGAACACGACATCTTACAGAGGCTCTGTCTGATAAGATTGATATTCCCATCACACTGTTTCCATTGCCGCCGAAATTACGAGTAAGCGGAAACAAAAAGCAACAGGAAGAATTTGATCATAGATTTCTGGAGCAGGCTACTGCACTTGGACTGGCACTTGAAATTTCCTCCAAGGGTAATCTTTTACCTGTTGTCTATAAAAAAGCTAATCAGATGGCAGTGGTGAAACGGGCAATACAGTTGGCGGCATTAGCAATTTTGACTATTATGACTATTTGGAGCTTTTCTTTAAGTTCAGCATTGGTTAAACGTCGTCAAGATGTAACACGCCTGGAAAATAAAGTTACACTGTCAACGAGGAATACCGGTTTTCTTTATGCGGCTCTACAACAAAAAAAGAAAAGTAATTTAAATCTTATTACTGATCTTCAAAAACGAATGCAATCTGATGAGAGAGCGACAGAGATATTAAAAATGATCTCCCGGAATATGCCAAAAAAACTTGCATTGACCAATATTGATATTGGTGCCAGGAAAAAGGTTGTCAGTCAGGGAAGACAGGATGAAGATGAAAAGGCCGAGATAGAAAGTCGTATAGTAAAAATAGCTGGCTGGACACCAAAACCTGCTAATGATGTTGGAGTTATTCTTGCTCAATTTATAGTTGATCTGGAGAAATCGGGTTATTTTTCCAAGGTTTCATTGGAACGTCAGTTCTTCTCAGAAGAAGATAAAGAATTCAGATTCAGTATTATTTGTTCCATGAGATAAGGAGTGTCAAGGATTGGATAAAAAAATTCTTTATATATTATTAATGTTTGCGGCACTGGTGTGTGCCTGGGTAGTAATAGTGGTTATTCCATGGCAATCTGAACTTTCGCAACTTAATGCAAGATTTAATGAATTGACTTTAAAAGAAAGCGCGCGTATATCTCAAGTTGATGTACAAATTCTCAGAGCTAAAGTTGATAGCCTGGATCTTAAGCTTACTAAGAAAAGGACACGACTTTTCCCGGGTGAAAAACTACTTGATCTTGGTCGTACAATAGAAAAATTAGGCAATGCAAATGGTCTTAAATTAATTTCCATTACTCCCGATTATGATTCATTGCATTTGATACAACAAAAGAATAAGATATCAAATTTGCCGGTGAGTATTGTCTTTGAGGGACGTTTTCATCAAATCGGTCAATTTCTTGATAGATGCAACAAATTTCCATTTGTTTTCAGGGTTAATCAAATTACAATGGATAAACCTGAACCTAAAATAAATAAGCTCACCATTATGTTAAACGGTATTATGGTGATTGGTAATAGCCGAGAGAGCTAGAACGGCACTCTGCCGGGCCACAATATGTTTCAATCGGTTAATATATCGGAGGATAGTATGCGACATCCCTTCATCAGGTCAATCTTTTTAACTGCTATTTTATTTGTATTAATAGCAGGATTGTTCTGGCTTTCATGTACACATAAAGCTCCTTTAGATCCTTCTGATACTCATCCTGAAGATGCAGTATTACTATCATCCCTTACTGTTGTTCCTGCTCAATTATTATCTGGTGGGTATGAGGCAACTATTAGTGTAAAACTTGTTGATCTTGCAGGAAACGGTTTAGCAGATAAAACTATTTCATTCATAAGCAATTCATTGGAAAAGGGGACTGTGACAGCATCTGCCATTACCGATGAAACGGGTTGGGCTGAAGTTACGTTTACCAGTGGGAATGAGGCTGGAGAAGCAATTATTACAGCAAGATATGGTGTTGATGTATCCGGTACAATCAAAATCTCGATTGTATCTGCCAGTGAATCTCTAATATCAATTGCAGCAGGCCGTAGTTCACTCCTGGCCAGTGGTGTAGATACAACAATGATTATGGTCACTGTATTGGGAGACTCTTCAAAACCGGTAAGCGGTGCTTCTGTAAGTTTTACACGTACAGCCGGGACTATTACACCAAGCGCAATTACAAATTCTAATGGTCTGGCACAGGCATTATTGTTCAGTGCCGCCTCAGTTGATGATATAACATCTACAATTACAGCAACTTATGACACATTGACTATTCCTATTACTATAGCATTCAGAGGAATTACTCTGGATGTTGGTGCCAATCCTACGGCTCTTCAGGCTGACGGACAAAGTAAGTCAGTAATTACAGCTGTTATAAAGGAGACTAGTTCATTTGTAGCCGTTGGCGGTAGTCCTGTTGTTTTTTCTACAAATTCCGGTCTGATTCCAAATATTGCAACAACAGATGCATCCGGAGTAGCAAAGGTAGATTTAACCGCAGCTTCGGTGGAAGATACAGCTCATGTATTTGTTCGGTATGGCAATCTCTTAAAGGATTCGGTAGACGTTGTTTTTACTCTGGCACCACCTTCAAATTATACTCTTCAGCCCTTGATAGTTGATAAAACGCATATAATTGCAAATGGTGTTGATCAGGCTGTTGTTACTGCAAAAGTTCTGGACGACCAGGAAAATCCGGCTGCCGGAATTGCAGTAGCTTTTATCCGTACTGCCGGTGCAATTGCTACGCAGGGAATAACAAACAATTACGGTATTGCAGAAGTTAAACTGATAGCATCTGCATCTGAATTTGATATTACATCTACGGTAACAGCAACATTAGGCCAGCAAACTCCGGATCAGGATATAGATGTCATTTTTGATGGTGTTGAGATGCAGATCAATGCAATGCCGGATACAATTCTTTCAGACGGTCAGAGCCAATCTACTGTAAGAATAATTTTAAAGCGCAGTACTTCAAAAGAAGCTATTTCAAATGCTACTATACGATTTGGTTTAACCAGAGGCACAATACCGGCTGAAGCTATTACAAATTCATCGGGAGTTGTCGATGTGTCCTTAACAAGTGATGTAAATCCCGGTTCTGCAGTGGTATCTGCAAGATACGGACTTACAATTGAAAAACAGGATACTGTCGTATATTCAACACAGGCTCCCAGTCAATATGTATTATCCGACCTCTCAGTTTCTGATGCAGCGTTATTAGCAAATGGGTTCGATCAATCTCAGATTACGGCAACAGTAGTTGATGATGAAGGGCAGCCAGTAAATGGTGTAGTTGTAGGATTTAATGTGGACCCTGATCGGGGATCAATTCAACTGTCAGCCGTAACCAACAATAGTGGTAAAGCGACAGCAGTATTTACAGCTCCTGCATTGGAAGATAGTGTACATGCGCGTATTTCAGCTTATATCAATCAGCAATCTATGCAGACTGTAATTATTGCCGAAGGTGTTTCTGTAAATTTAACAACTAATTTTAGCAGTATTCTTGCCAATGGACAGAGCAAAGCTATTATTACGGCTACAGTAAAACGGACAGAGTCCAATGTGGGTATAGAAGATGCTAATGTGATATTTGGTACAACTTACGGAACTATTCCCAATCAGGGTATAACTAATAGTTCAGGTGTTGCCCAGGTTGAATTGACAAGTTCAACAACTCAAAGGCCGTCGGTAAGTATCACAGCGAGATATGGAAACCGTATATTTATACCGATAATAATATCATTTGAAGCTTCGATTCCTCATAATCTTCAAGTTACTACAACACCACCGGTTATTATTGCTGATGGTCAAAGTCAATCACAAATAAAAGTCATGGTAACAGATGATAATAATAATCCTGTACCCGATGGTACATCTGTCACATTTGAAATGCAAGACGGTGCTACAGGATCTTTGGAACGACAGAAAAGTACTGTAAACGGTATTGCCATATCAATGCTGACTGCAGGTACTGTTCCTGATACAGCAAATGTAACAGTTACTGTTGGCACACTCGTTCAAACTGTAAATGTTGTTTATGTTGTAGGTGATGCAAGTGAAATAACAGTCACGATTGATGAAACATCAATTATGGCTGATGGTCTTGAAAATGCTACGGTTACGGCCCGTGTTCTTGATGCGCAGGGTACTCCAATTGAAGGTTTGACAGTATTTTTCACTACAAATCTCGGAGATGTTACACCGAGCAATCAAACAGATGCAGATGGTTATGCCATTGCTCAATTCTCAAGCGGTGAAGTAGGAGCAGCATTTATAACCGCAACGGTGAACCTGGCCGATGGCAGTAAGGTTTCCGGAGCTGCAACCATTGTTGCAGTGCCAGGAGATCCGAATTCAATAGTTCTGCGCTTTTCTCCGACGGCAATTGGTGTACGTGAGACAGGCCAGAACCAAACTTCAATAATTGAAGCTGAAGTAAGAGACTCAAAAAATAATCCTGTTGCAGATGGTGTGAATGTACAGTTCCGCATTGTAGCAGCACCTTCCATGACTGCTCCAGGCGGTCCGACTTTAACTCCTGCACTGACGGATGTGCCGACAGTGGGAGGCAAAGCAAGGGCATCGCTATCCAGTGGTACTATATCCGGGAATGTCAGAATTGAGGCGTCTGTTAATACTATTGGCGGTCCAATAGCCAAAGCCTCGGAAATCCTCATACATGCAGGTCCTCCATATATGGAACACTCCAATGATTATGCCTCTACACATTTGACTATTGCAGCTGAACAGTTAAATATCTGGAAGACTCTGGGAACTACAGTTGTATCAATAGCCGTATTTGACAGATATCATAATCCTGTTCAAGAGGGCACAGCTGTCTATCTTACAACTTCAGGGGGCGGTATAAGTACACATACTGCTTATACGGATAAACAGGGTCTCGCGGAAGTGATTTTAACAGGAGCTAATCCTCAGCCACATATACATAAATTTTATTATGGTGATCTGGTTCAGGATCCCAATAGTGGTGCGGTATTGCCCGGGCCGACATATTACATTGATCTGGATGAATTTCTGCTGCCAAATTTTGAAGCTGATATAGCTGCCGAAGGGAAATATAACCTTCTTGGTGGAACAACTTCAAATACAATGAATGACAGTTTATTTGTTACTGATACTCCCAGATATTCAAATGCAGACGGATTATATCAAAATCTGGAAAATGATGGCATTGCCCGCATAGTGGCATATACTGAGGGTCATGATTTGGCGGGTAATCCTGTCAGAGCATGGGATCAAATTTCAGTTGTCTATTCAGGTGCAGTAAGTTATGATGATGATACTGAAACTACTCTTCGCAATGACACGCTTAATATAGGGCAGGCAAGGACATTCATTTTCTCTCTTATTGATGGTAATGGAAACCCCATTGAGTCTAACACTTCAATCAGTGCTGCTTTAACCGGTGAAGTTGATGCAAAACTGGCATGGACAGAGCTTGAGACATCTAATGGCTGGGGTAAGGACTACTATAAATTGACAATTACTAACAATATCGACCCCAGTGATACTGATGCTAAAGTAGGATATACAAAGATCAAGATTACCTGGAAGAATGAACATCAGTCCGCTTATGAAATTACTGAATATGGTGTCATTATCGCAAATAGATTGTAAGCAAAAAAAAGGAATTATCATGTTTAAACGAATCATACTCCTTTTCACAGTAATTATGCTTGTAGTGCAGGCAGAAACGGCCCTGGCCCAGATGGTGGGAAGCCCTGTGAGTAATCCCGGTACAAGCCAATGGACTGTTTCTGCAATGGGTGGGTACTTACATCAGGGTGTCGGATCAAAAGAATCTGTTCAATCTTATCGTACTCTGGCAAAGTCTAGCTGGGGGGTGACACCGTGGCTGGATCTCTTTATAATGGGTGGTGTTGCTAATATAAAGATTGAGTTGGATGATCAAAATATAACACCTTTGGAAGATAAAATGCGTCTGTGCTACGGCCTTGGTTTTAATACAACATGGTCTTTGCCATTCAGTTCTACACTGAAATTATGGGGCGGTGCTCATGCCATTCGCTATGAACCCAGGGGTAGTTTTTTAGAAGATTTATTGATTGACAGTCAAGTACGTACATGGAGAACATCCATGGAATATGATTGGCGTGAATTAAAGATATATGCTGGTTTCAGCTTACCTGTTGGCCCGGTAAAGTTTTATCTTGGTGGTGCAGGTTGGTGGCTGCAACGAAAAGAGACCATGTCAGAGTACCTTGAACAAGGAGAATTCAGCTCATTTCAAGGAACTGTGAAACATGGTGATTTTAGATCTGGTTTATGGACAGCGGGTGTAATTGGTATTGAACTTTCCTTGCCGGAAAATTTTGCTATTGCTATTGAAGGATTATTGTTTAATACAAGTAATATGCAGATCTATATCAGTCTATTGCAAACAGGTACATCAGGCTGGAAACCATTAGACTAATCTGTAGAACAGGATGATAGATATGGCTTTACAAAAAAGAGAAAAAAATTTACTTGGTCTGATGGGTTTGGTAGCGATTGCTGCCATTGTCTATCAATTCATTATTGCTCCCGGAGCAGATGATTCTGATAATATCACTAAAAATCCATTCACACAAATTATAAAAATGTCAGAACCAGAACAAAAAATCACTCAAGTTGCTGCACTGCCAGAGGACGCAATTCGTTATAAAGATTGGGGCCGTGATCCGTTTTCATTTTATACAGCGGACCGTAAATCTACTGCTACAGGTACTGCATCAAGACGTAGCTCATCCAAGGCCTCACAGCCAGAGCTAAAGGGGATTTTTTGGAGTGGCACAAAGGCCTATGCATTAATAGATGATGCTATTTTGACCGAAGGTGAATCTGAAGATGGAATACGTATACAATCCATTATTGGTCAGGAAGTCACCTGCTATAAAAATAATAAACAATATAGATTGCACTGGAGACGCTCGCCATGAAGAGGCTAGGAATATTTTTTATTGGGTGGATGCTGTTTTGTATACCCCTTTCAGCAAGGGGGCAGGCGACGCTACTCTCGGTAAAACAGGGACAAGCCGGAGAACGCTCCTGGGTAGTGCTGACTTTTGATCAGCGTATAATTTGGAGCGGTCTTTCACGACCCAATGCCGGTCGCATATCACTCTATATGATGGGCAGCCCTGGATTATTAGAGGGTAAAGAGTGGACTCTGGGTGATATAATGGGGCCATCTGTTTCAGTACGACGTATTGAAGGCCAGACCAGTGTTTTTAGTATAGACTGTGTATTTGATGCAGATTTTCCCTTTGCTGTATTGCGCAGACCTCGCCACTTGATTATTTCATTTGATGATGACAGATTTGTAAAGCAGGCATTTGATGACGCTGCAATTAATGTTTCTGCAACACCTGGTATGGTCAGCGGTTTTAACACAGATCACGAGAATGGTCAAGCTCTGCATTCTATGGAATTTGACGGATCTTATAACTGGATTGCATTCATGCAGCCATCTTCCAATGTAGGAGCATTTTTTATTGATGGAGCGGGAATTGGCATTTCTCAGACAGAGCGCATTGTCTCAGAAAGTGACCTTACAAAGATGCAGTTATTTCCAGTCCCGGACCGGAGAGCACTAAAAGCTGTTTTTTACTTCGAAGCTCAAAGTTCATACTCTGTAGTTCGCAAAAGTCGTGAATTAATACTACAGACAACCAGCCGTCCTATTCAACAGACTCTTGCCATGGTAGAAGAGAATAGAGCGGAATTGGATCTTTCTCTGTTTGAGGAGAAAGATGGTGATGTTATTAGTACTGACAGATCTTATCAAACAGATACAATGGATTTGCAGAATACATTAGAAATACCAACGACGACAAAAAAAGAAGTTAAGGTTATTGAGCCAATTAAGAAAGAAAATGATGATAAGAATGATGATGATTGGAAGGCTTTGGAGCGTTTCAGAGCAAATGTTGAATCTAATGTTAAGGAACCTGTCGTCAAAACAAATCTAGTTGCTAATGATGTAAAATCAAATACTCAAACTATTACCGAAGGCCATGATTGGAAGATTCCATGGTCAACTGTAGTGTCTTTCCGCTTTGACGGAACGCCGCTTAGAGACGCTCTGCGTACAGTCTCGCGAGCTAATTCAATTAACATGGTTATTGGCAGCAGTGTTCAAGGCGAAGTAACTATGAATTTGCAAAGTGTAACATTGAGGCAGACTTTGAATATGCTTGTACATACAAATGACTGTGAATATGTGGCTGATGAAGGCATTATTACAGTTAAGGCCGTAAAAAAAGAGTACACAGGCGGTATGATAACCCGGGTTTTCAGGCTAAAATATGCTGAAGCGGATAATTTGGCTCCTGTAATCAAGCAGATTGTGGCAAATGACTCTCTTGTACAAGTATACTATCCTGAGTTTTTAAATTATAATAATGCAGGTAAACAGCGGCAAGAAGCCAATAAAGTAGCTATACAGGGCGTGAGACGTTCAAGTGTACTGGTTGTTACAGGACGACCGGAAGATATGAAAGAGGTTATACGTGTAATCAATGAGCTTGATACCAGACCCAGACAGATTATGATTCACTCAAAGCTCATTGAGATGTCACCCACCAATACTAATGAATTGGGTGTTAATTGGGATAAAACATTGACCATGGCCTTGAATCAGGTTGATATTTTAGAGGGTGGCGAGAAGACGAATTTTTCCGCCTTAAACAGTGCGCCCGATAAGGGTGGCAGTATGAATTTAGGACATTTGACGGCAAGCAAGTTTCAGGCAGTCATTGATTTTCTTGAAGAACAAACCGAGACCAAATTAAAATCTAATCCTACGCTCATGGCCACAGATAACCATGAAGCATCAATAAGTGTTGGAACTACAGTGCCAGTTCCCAAAATTCAACGTGGATTCGGTGGCCAGCAGGATATGGTAACATTTGATTACAAAGAAGTTAATATTCAATTGAATGTTACTCCACATATTACCGAAAACAATGAAATTACCATGTTTGTAAATCCTGTAATTGAAGAAATATCAGGGTGGGTAGAGTATCAGGGTAATCAGGCTCCTATTACAGATAAGCGTGCCGTAAATACAATTGTTGCTGTTAAGAACGGAGAGACCGTTGTTATTGGCGGCCTGGTAAAATCACAAAAAGTGCGTACTTTGAAAAAAGTATGGCTGCTTGGAAGTATTCCATTAATAGGTAAGTTATTTCAACATGAAAAACTTGAAGAAAAGCAAACAGATCTAATGATCTTTATTACACCAACTATTATAGAACCGGGAATCTAGATGATATCCAGAGATCAGGTTCATCAACTTTTAGAACATGCTTTTAAGAATGAAGCATCGGATATTCATCTCAGTCAGGGCTATCCGCCTTTAGTAAGAATTGATGGGCGACTTCAGCCAATTAAAGGAAGAATGTTGACCAAGGAGGATATGGAAGATATCATCGTCCAGATATTGGATGATTATCAGATGGATCGTTTCCGTGAAAACCTTGAACTGGATTTTGGTTATACTGTAAAAAATGTAGCACATTTCCGTGTTAATGTCTTTAATAAGCTTGGTGGCTTTGGCATGGCTTTCAGGATAATTCCAGATCATATTCGTAGCCTGGATGAACTGGGTATGCCCGATGGCCTGGTGAAGATGTCCAGAGAACTTGAAGGACTGGTATTGGTTACCGGGCCTACTGGTCATGGTAAATCAACAACTCTGGCGGCCATGATCAATCTTATGAATCAAGAGAGACGTTCACATATCATAACTATTGAAGATCCTATTGAATATACGCATTCCCCTAAAAATTGTCTTATACAACAGCGTGAACTTGGGCATCATACTCATTCTTTTACAGCAGCATTAAAGAGTTCACTTCGTGAAGATCCCGATATTATTCTGGTGGGTGAAATGCGTGACCTTGAGACTATCAGTCTGGCTCTGACTGCTGCTGAAACCGGGCATTTAGTACTATCTACTCTTCATACACGTAACGCCCCTGACACAATAAATAGAATAATTGATGTTTTCCCTCCGGAACAGCAGAGCCAGGTACTTGCTCAGATATCCAGTTCTTTATTGGGAATTGTTTCACAGCGTCTGCTGCCGCATGCCAGCGGTAAAGGCAGAATCGCTTCTGTTGAAATAATGTTAATGACTGCCGCTATAAGCAACCTTATACGTGAGCGTAAAACTCATCAGATCAGATCCGTTATGCAGTCCAGTACTTCCCAGGGCATGCGTACAATGGATGATCATCTGCTATCGCTTTTGCAACGTGGACAAATTACCCGGGAAACGGCAATCAAGTATGCCCTTGAACCAGACCGTTTTAAAGCAAAATCATCACACCGTTAATTTGTTTACTAACCTTTTTTCTTTCTGCAACACTGAGACACTCCAATGACATCATTTTTGTGCTTATTATAACCTTGTTTTTGTAATAACTGAAATGTGTCGAAAACAGGAGTGCAGTTAAGCATCAACGCCATATTTTTTTCTTGACAAAACAGCTTGAATAATGTATATTCAATAGTTCGAATATCGGAATATTCACATAACGTTGGAGATAGATTAATGAAAACGTTTGATTTATTAGTGCTTGGCGGTGGTCCGGGTGGGATGACTGCTGCACTTTATGCCAGCCGGGCATTGTTTAAGGTCGCAGTTATTGAAAAGATGATGTTTGGCGGTCAGATGATGACAACAGATTGGATTGACAATTATCCGGGATTTGAAAACGGAGTCAGTGGTTTCGACCTTTCACAGCAGATGGAAAAACAGGCACTCAGGTTCGGTACAGAAATTATAAATGGAACTATTGAGGAAGTAGATCTGGAATCAACGCCTAAAGTTGTACGCACTTCTACTGAAGAGTATTATGCGAAGAGTATTATAATTTCAACAGGAACTGAACCGCGTATGCTCGGTATTCCCGGTGAGAAAGAATATAAAGGACGTGGAGTCTCGTATTGTGGTACTTGTGATGCACCATTTTTTAAAGATAAAGATATAATAGTAGTTGGAGGTGGTTCTACCAGCATGCAGGAGGCATTGCATCTGGCAAAATTTGCTAAGTCAATTAAATTGATTGTACGAAGACCGGTAGTTGAAGAATTAAAAGCTGAGAGAATACTTATTGACAAGGTCCAACATGCAGATAATATCGAACTTATGCTTCATCGTCGTTTAGTAGAAGTACAAGGTGCAATGAAAGTAACCGGTGTAGTTGTTGAACATATTGGAACCGGTGATAAGGAAACTATATCTTTAGACGGTGTATTTGTATTCATTGGTGTAGAACCTAATACAGATTTTCTAAAAGATTCTCTCAAATTATCAGATGATAGGGCCGTAATCACAAATGTTGATATGGAGACAGGGCTCAAAGGTGTTTATGCTGTAGGTGATGTACGAGATAAAGCTGTAAGGCAAATTGCATCTGCTGTTGGAGATGGTGCTGTTGCAGCTCATTTTGTCCAACACTATATTGAAAAATTAGTAGTCAATGAGGAATGACAAGATGTCTGAAATGGGTTATGATGAAAAAGCACGTATATTAAAGGCCATTGCACATCCGACAAGGTTGCAGTTACTAAATATGATGCGTGGAGATTGCCCCTGTGTCAAGAATATGGAAAAAGCTTTGGGATTAGCGCAACCTAATATTTCACAACATTTATCTCTATTACGCAATGTTGGTATTGTAGCCTGTGTTAGAGATGGAAATCAGATGTGTTACTCAATTAAAGATCGACATGTTTTGAAAATAATAGATACATTTAACGATTAAACCTTTTGGAGGCTGCTACGATGAGTAAGGAAATAATTTTGAATGATGATAATTTTAAGAGTGAAGTTTTAGAGTCTGACTTGCCTGTTTTGGTTGATTTTTGGGCAACCTGGTGCGGCCCATGCCGCATGATAGCACCATTTGTTGAACAGTTGGCAGAAGAATATGATGGCAAATTTAAAGTTGGTAAAGTGAATACAGAAGAAGCACCTGGTATAACCAGTCAGTTTGGTGTCATTAGTATTCCTACATTGTTATTTTTTAAAGATGGCAAACCCATTGATCAAGTTATTGGCGCAGTCTCCAAAGATGCCATTGCCAAAAAGATGGAGAGTTTACTCTAATGTTAGCACATTTGCGGAGGTCACCCTTGTTAAGAATTGCTTTGGGCGTAGTTGTGGGTGCTGTTCTTGGATTTATATATTATAAATTTATTGGTTGTGCAAGTGGAACATGTCCCATAACGCGCAATCCAATATCAACAACACTCTATGGTGCATTGATTGGTGGCCTGCTGGCATCCAATGGATAATAGAATATTAAGGATTTATTATGCCTATTTATGAATATCAGTGTAATGACTGTGGAAAAATGAATGAAATTTTAATAAGAAATGTAGATGAGAAGCCCACATGTGAATGTGGCAGTAGCAATCTAAAAAAAATATTCTCTACATTTGCCGTTTCTGATGCAGCTTCTTCAACAGCCATGCCTGATTGCGCAGGGGGTAGTTGTGGAATGCCATCTTCACCATGTTCATCTGGGATGTGTGGTTTGTAAAAAGCTCTACGTTGCATTTCTGTTAAAAAATAAATCCAGGATCCATTTATGTTTGTATATTGGATCCTGGAATTTATTTATAACTCTATTCCTTTAGTTTGATATATACATAGTGTGGCATATATATTAATTTGTTTCGCAAGTTGAAATTTTTTACCTGATAAATAAAATAACAGTGCAGCATATCTCCACTGATTCTCAGGGAGATCCCTCGGAAAACGATAATCGAGGATAACATGAAAATTGCTCTATGTCAATACAATATGATAAAAGGTGATGTAGGTAGTAATATCGAATCTATTGAGCTACAGCTTGGCATTGCCGCTGAAGCAGGTGTTGATCTTTTCATTCTCCCTGAATTTTGGGCCATTGGCTGGGACTTGACTAATCTTGACAAATATGCTGATGCGCCTGGTACTGGTATTTTTGCATGGATGGCAGAGAAATCGCGTTCGTTGGAGATTGGTATAATGGGTTCACATCCATGTATTTCTAACGGTAGTATTAAGAACAGAGCTGTATTATTTGGTACTGATGGCAATCTGCTGGCATTTTATGATAAAATGCATCTATTTGATTTGATGAATGAAGATGAATTTGTGCAGCCGGGCAAGACATGCACCATAGTTGATACACCCTGGGGTAAAATTGGAATGGCAATCTGTTTTGATCTCAGGTTCCCTGAACTCTTCAGACAATTGACATTGGAGGGTGCACAGTTAATTATTGTGCCAGCATATTGGCCTGCACCACGCCTTCACCATTGGCGGTTGTTGTTACAGGCGCGTGCTGTGGAAAATCAACTCTTCATTGCCGGTGTAAATCGCAGCAGGGGATCTGGAGGGCTCTCTTTTGGATACTCTTCAATCATAGCTCCAGATGGTGAAATTCTGGTTGAGGCGGGGGAGAGTGATGTGCTTTTAATAACAGAAATTAATATTGAATCTGTAAAAAAATATAGACAGGAATTCCCGGCATTGAGTAATCGTAAACATGGTCATTACGGATTATTTTAGCAATGTATGCCAATCAAGATAATATAACATTTTCAGTGAAATACTGTTAATTGCCGGAATATCCAGAATATTACGGAAATTACGATAATAATCTGTCTCCGGTACGATTCCTTGTGTAAAAACTTCTCTCTTCCATGCGAATATTAACTCTGAACCCGGGGCAAAATTCCATGTCCATTTTGCATGAACATTAAAGCTATTGAAATTAATATTGTGGTCAATTGAATGATCAGATCTAAGTAAATATCCATTATCTTCCAGGCGAAAATAGGCATTGTGATCTGCTCTGGAGTGATAGTGCCGCAATCTCACCAGACAATGTGATTTACTGGAAAAACGAAAATTGGCCAGCAATGTAGTGGATTGTGTAGTTACATCTCTACGGCCCATTATAATATCACCGCTTTCGGCATTGGAATAAACATAACCAATATCGTCATTATTTCGATTATAATTAATGTCCAATCCCAGGGTGAATCTGTCTGAAAATCTAAAATAAGGTTCTACATTAATACCCCAGGACAGTCTATTGTGTTCTGTATTATAGTGTTTATCGATTCTTGCATGAACACTTACATAGAATGGCTTCCTGCGATCAGTAGTAAATCCACCGCAATTATGTATAAATTTTGTCATGATCATTTTTTTACCGATCCGTGATTCATAGTAATCATGTGGGGCTACGGGTGCCCACGCAGCATGCATATTGATGCGCCATTGTTTTTTTGTCATTGTATTAAATTGATAGGAAATACGCGTATCTATAAATCTATTAGAGTTATAACTTCTACTATGTGATATATCTAATCCGTTAAACCAGTTCAAAAAGGGGCCAAAAGGTTTATAAATATTATAATTCAATAAGGCTTTATGATTCAAAAAATCATTATGATACATATACCCGAGATCGTTATTGTCATATGTATCATTCATCATGTCAATGCTGTAACGATACTGCCATTTACCCGATACTTTACCGGCCGAGAAATCCATGGCATGACCGGATTTTATATTGTTAGCACTGTTAATATTGCTATAGGCAAACGTACCATTTACAGCATAACTATTATTATTTGTTGCAAAGCGGAAAGTTGTGGCAGTAACGTTTGCAGTTCTTGCCTTCATGGAAACATTGGAATTGATTACACTGATATAACCGTTGTTTTTTAGTGTTTTATCTATTACGGTGATGTTATAATTTGTGAATGGTTGAGTCTCTAGTTTTCTTGTATCTCCATTAATAGTTGTTTTTACAGTGGCTTCTGTTTTTGAAGTCATGGCATTGAAAATACCAATACCCAGGCCACCGGAAGTCCGGCCTGAAATTTTACTGGCATTAATCATCCGTGTTTCCGAAGGATTTTCAATGACTAATTCATTAGGATTCAGTTGATCGTAAATTGATGAATATCCTATTGGTCTGGCACCGATGCGGCGTGTATAGAAGAGATTGCCTTTATTAAACAGGTCCATACTTTCTGTGAAAAAGGGTCTGCGCTCAGCATAATATGTCTCAAAAGGTGAAAGATTAAGAATTTGATCATCAGACTGAACTTCACCGAAATCTGGTATCAATGTCATATCAAGGGTAAAACCATCGGTGATGCCATATTTTACATCCAGCCCTCCCCTGAATAGAGATTCCCAATCAGCATCTTTTTGTTTCTCAGCATAGGTGGATAAGTATGGAGTAAATGACAGACGGAGAGGTGGATTCAAGTCTTTCAGATTTTCCAGGCGGCCCATATCTATCCACCAATTTGAACGCTCATTATTCACCGGACTCCACACAGAAATTTCTTCTTTTCTTTTAATGAGACGGTGACAGTTGAAACCCCAGTGTTGTATATCTCTGGGGGGAAACCGTAATGCCGAATAAGGAATTTTTATCTCTACACTCCATCCATTTGAATTTACTTTAACAGAAGATTCCCATACTGCATCCCAGTTTCTATCTGATCCTTCAGCTGATATCTGACGATCTTCCTGGGCATTTGCAGCTGATACCCGAAAGAGAAATGAATTATTACCATCATCAAAAGGTGATATGTGGAGTGTGAATTGTTCAACATTTGCATTATGAGTATCGTCTCTGGCTGACAGTTCGGTTAGAATGCTATCAGGTGAATCATCATAAAGAATAGCTCCAATATAAATGGCATTATCATCATAACATACTTTAACATCACTACGCTCTGTGGCCGGTGTGCCATTGTCAGGATTAAATTGTACAAAATTATTCATTACAGGCAGTTGCAGCCAGAGAGACTCGTTGAGACTCCCATCAATTTTAACTGGAGCATGTATACGTATTGCTTGTATACTGCGGCGTGTTTGAGCTACTGTAATAGAGGAAATGAGCAAAATGCCAATTATGATTTTGTTAAGTAATTTCATGTATCACTCCAATAATAAAAGATCAATGTCGTTGTTTTTACATATTTTGTTATCATTTTGTTGTTACAAAATAACATGATTTGATTTTTTACAAAACATAAAGGGACAGAAGCTATGTATAGAGTGTTAAGTGACATAATTTGTTGTATTCAAAAAAATAACATTATGATGCTCTTTGTTATTTGCTCTTTGTCATTTGGATATTTGCTATTTGTGATTTGTCATTATCAATGGCATATTCTTTGCCTAAATAGCTGTGAATACACTTGTGAGCACAATATTGCCATGGTTTCCATGCTTTTTGTAATGTTCGTTCTTCAAAATGAAAATAAGATATGGCTTTAGGAATAAAATGACAAATTCTCCAACTATAATTATAGTTGAGGATGACTGGAGTGTGCGCACCCTATTATCCAAATATCTCAGAGCTCAAGGGTATAAAATTCATGTAGCCGAAGATGGAATTGAGGGATTAAGATTAATAAAATCAATACTACCCGATCTGCTAATTGTTGATTATAGATTGCCCGGTATGAATGGATTAACAATAGTTAAAATGTTGCGTTCAGACATATCTGTTAAAAATATACCGGTCATTATGCTTACTGTACTGGATCGGAAATCAATTATTAATAAGGCTGCTGAATTAGGTATCTTTGCATTTATTATTAAACCATTCAGGATAAGACAACTATTGGATACGGTAAAAAGTGTTTTTGCTAAAGAAGGATGAAGATGAAATCAAACGGTCAAATACTTTTATTCCAATGCGATAAATATAATTTTGCAATACCCGTTGAATATATATATCGTATAACATTGATTCCGGCATTGACACAGCTTCCTCAAGCTCCTCCAATGATTGCAGGGCTGGTTAATCTTTCCGGAGAATTTGTACCGGTTATGAACATGCGTGAGCGTTTTGGATTTCCGCTCAAAAAGATGAAGCTTGAAGATTATCTGATTTTCGTCAGGCTTCCGGACCGTAATATTGCTCTATGGGTTGATTCTATTGGGGAGATTGAATCATTACCCAAATATCCGGAGTCTGAAGCGGAAAATCGGGCAAAAACTCAACTGCCTTTCATCCATGGATTGGTTGAGCTTGAAGATAAAATATTATTTATCTACGATCTAGATTTGTGTTTATCTCAGGATGAATCTGCTATTTTGGATGCGGCTATGGAAAAACTACAGGAATAAGGATTATGCGTGTAAATCTTTCCGCTCATGAATTATTGCGTCTTCGTGATTTTATAAGGAATGAGTGGGGAATATATTTTTCCAATGATAGAATTAATTGCCTTGAACGGCATTGGAAGAGGCTGGTTGAGCATACAGAGATTGACGATGAACGATTACTGTTAAATAATCTTATGAATGCAAAAAACGGGGAGAATTTACATCTAATTTTTATTCAGCTCTTAACCGTTGGTGAAACATATTTTATGAGAGAGCGACACACGCTTGCATTTCTTGAAGATGCTGTATTGCTTCCATTAATAAAAGAACGCATGAAAACAGAAAAACGACTGCGTATCTGGAGTGCCGGTTGTTGCACAGGTGAAGAACCCTATTCAATAGCTATGATGTTATGTTCAATTATACCTGATATTCATTTATGGGACATCCAGATTCTTGCTACTGATATTAATCCAAAATATTTGAATAAGGCAAAAAATAGAGAATATGGTTCATGGTCGTTCAGACAGACTGATGATTCTATCAAACAACGTTTTTTTACCAGGAAAAATAATGTATGGAAACTAAATACACAAGCAGCAAAACTGGTGTCATTTTATCCACTTAACTTTATGTCAAAAGATTATTCAACAAAGTTACCGCCATTATTCGATATTGATCTGATTGTGTGCAGAAATGTTTTAATGTATTTTCATATGGCTGATTCCATTAAAATTATTAAAAAATTCTACAATATACTGACGGATGGGGGATGGCTTGCAGTTGGGGCAAGTGAGTCATGTCATACTATGTTTGAGCAATTTGATCCGGTCTGTACTTCAAATGCATGTATATACCAGAAACGTATAAAATATTATGATTGTAAGATAGCAACTTTGGAGAATGATCAGGATAATCATGTCATAAACCAAAAAGAAAATTATATGGTCCAACATGAAGACTATGAACGGACTAGTCGAATTTCATCATCTCATACGCTAAAAGATGCTATGAGAGCTATCACTACAGATAAGCTTCATCCTGATCATCATAGAGCAAAAGCCATGTTTTATCAATCTACACTAAGTATAGATAAAGCTATCCAATCTTGGAAAACAGTACTTTTTCTCTCTCCACTTGATACCATGGCACATTTTAATCTTGCCCGTATATTTGTATTAAAAGGAAGTTTGTATGATGCAAGACGTTGTTGTAGTAATGCTCTCTGTCTGCTAGGTGAACAGAATCCTTCTACTGAAGTGCCAAATAGTGATGGTTTGAATGTGTCCGAGTTAGTACGATTGATTGTACAAATAAATGATGGGACAATGAACGCATGAATAGTTCAATATCAACGATAATTGAGATGGATTCTCATGAAGATATAAATAAAATCATGGAAATTGGTTCATTGATGAATCATTTTGTCATCTCAGATTCAGAACGTGATGAAATATTTAAAGAACGCGCCAGGAAGTTAGCAAAAAAGCACGATAAAGAAAAAAATACAGATAAACTGAAATTGGTGGAATTTCTCATCGGTGATGATAAATATGCAATTGAATCCAGGTTTGTTAAGGCAGTCATGCTAATAAAAGAGCTTACACCAATACCTTGTACTCCGGATTTTGTATTGGGTGTGACTTTGTTGCGCAGTAGATTGATATCTGTAATTGATTTAAAAAAGTTTCTCAATGTACCTTCAAAAGGTTTAACGGATCAAAATAGATTGATGATTATAAGGAATGATTCAATGGAGATAGGAATTTTAACCGATGTAGTTGAAGAAATTAAGTGGCTTCATAATAATGATATAATGCGATCACCTGAACATCTTGACACAGCTTCAGAATACTATATAGGTATAACTTCGGCACAGTTAAAAGTTCTGGATGGCGATTTTCTATTGAACCACTCTGATATGCTTGTTAGAGAAATAGTGTAATCTTAAGAGAACAATATTCTGTTAAGGAGCCAATTAAATGTTTTATTCCTTGAAACTCAAATACAAATTAATGCTTTTTCCGGTGTTTGCCGCCTGTTGTATGTTAATTCTTTTATTGCTGATTTACGGAAGTCTTAATCAGAACCGCTTTGAAAATAATAAGGCTCAAAGATCCTACCTGCCTGCACTGGAACAATGCAGTACAATCTCGCATACTTTAAAAAATATTGAGAAACAATGGACTTCAATAGTGTTATCCGGTAATGAAAAAGAGTTACTGCAATTGGATAATATACGTGGGAAATTGTTGACACAGATCCGGGTATTAGGTAATCTGGAGCATTGGCAAGCCGGACTGGTTGATTCACTTGCAAATATATTTATTCTTCAATTTGATCAAGCACGTGGTCAAGCTTTGGCCTTATGTCAACATTCCGGACAAGTTGGAACTGGTACTATCGGTTCGCCTTTTAGTGTATTGCAGGATGTATTAGTACAAATGACCAATGAACAGCTAGAATCACTTAAATTGGCATTTATTTCAGCAGATGCCGCTTATAGCAGCACGATGAGGCTTGTCACTCTAGCCACTTTAATGCTTACAGGAATATTTATTTATATATCTTTTCGCCTGCGTATTTCCATAACAAATTCTCTCCAAAAGTTAGTAATATTGGCTAGAGAAGTTTCACAAGGAAATTTGGCTGTATCTGTTCCTGATAATTGCACACATGATGTTATCGGTGATTTATTTCAATCTTTTTCAAAAATGATAAATAATTTACGTTTTTTAACCAATCAGGTAAAGACAGGGGCAATTGCTCTGGCTACATCGGCAGAGCAGATATCTGCTTCCGTTGCCGAGATATCATCAAGTGCTTCTTTGACTGCAAATGCGGCCACCGAGACCAATACAACTGTTGAAGAGGTAAGGCAAACTGCTCTTGATTCAAACCGTAAAGCTAAGCTGGTATCGGAATCGGCACAAAATATGGTTCAGGTAGCTAGGGATGGTGAAATTGCTGTAAAAGAAGCCATAGACGGTATGCATCATGTTGAGAATCAAATGTCAGAGATTGCCAGTAGTATGAAAGCAATGGAGGAGCATAATCTGGCAATTGGGGAGATTATTGAAACTGTTGAAGATGTTGCCGAACAGTCTCGTCTGTTAGCGGTTAATGCCTCAATTGAGGCAGTTAAAGCGGGTGAACATGGAAAAGGATTCGCAGTAGTTGCACAAGAGGTGAGGACTTTGGCCGAAGAGTCCAAATTAGCTACCAAACGTGTACGTACAATTTTGGATGACATACAATTAGCCGCTGCTAAAGCCATGATGCAAACGGAAATGGGTGCCAAGGCTGTAGCAACAGGAGTGCATCAATCTGTTGGTGCAGGCAAGGCCATTCAGCGTCTGGCAGATGTGGTTTCAAATGCAGCACAGTCTACTCTTCAAATATCTGTTTCCAGTCAGGAACAACTTGTTGGAATGGATCAGATGGTTTCTGCCATGCAGAGTATCAGTTTGGGAAGTAATCAGAATATGGCTGCAACACTTCAGGTTCAATCTGCTTCTCAAGATTTGGAAACCTTGGGTACGGAACTTACTCTGACATTAGAACAGTATTGTCTGTAGAATGATTTTTTTTTAAAGTAATGATTTACTCAAAATGGAGTATTTTTATAAATGGCATCAATTGATCCGGCATGGATGAATGAATTGAAGGATATGTTCAAAGAAGAAGGCATTGAGCATATAAAGAATATTTCTAACGGCTTGACAACACTGGAGCATTCTACTACTGTTGAAGCCGGAGAAATAATTGAAACAATTTTTCGTGAAGCTCATTCACTTAAAGGGGCGGCGCGTTCAATTGGATTAACTGATATTGAAAGAATTTGTCAACCCATAGAAGATGTCCTTGCAGAGTGTAAGCAGGGTAATCTAAAACTGAAGAATAAGCATTTTGATGTAATCCATGAATGCCTTCATGCACTTGAGGTATGCCTCAAAACAGATAATTGTATAGACCCTGATAGTTGGGAACAATCAATTAAATCATTATTGCCAGGCAGTATTACACTTGATGAGCAGTGTTCTCCTTCAATTTCACAACTGAAAACACGGAAAGTAACGAGAGATACACTACATAAACTCCGTATGGATACGCTGCGAATTTCTGCTGATCGTGTAGAAAAACTGATGCTATGTGCAGAAGAATTTATAGCTCCGAAATTAGCGGTAGACAACCTTGCCACTGACATAAGAAGTCTATTGCAAAATATTGTGCAATGGAGGAGTGATCTCGAACTGAAACGACGTGTAACAAATAATAGCTCAAAAACAATACGAAACGAAGGCCATCATACTACACAATCTACTGACTACCAGTTGATAGAGAATCTTAACCAACGGATGTTGGGTATTGAATCTGAGTTGGAGCATATTTCACAAAATGCAGATATGGAATCAAGAAAATTAAATAGCATGGTTGACCGGATTATTGATGAGATGAAGTGTGTTTTAATGCTGCCTTTCGAGAATTTGTTGAAAATAATGCCACACACAGTAAAAGAGATTGCCCGAACTCTTGGAAAACGAGTGAAATTAACTCAGGATGGTGGTCAAATTGAAGTAGATCGCCGAATTCTGGATGGCATAAAAGACCCGCTTATACATCTACTGCGAAATGCAGTTGACCATGGTATAGAGACTGCTGAAGAAAGATTGGCTGCCGGAAAAGATGAGTCGGGTCAAATAGGGCTCTCTATAACACCATTGGATGAGGGGCAAGTCGAGATTCGTCTTTGGGACGATGGAAAGGGTATTGATCTACAATCGGTCCGCAATGCAGCCGTTAAAAGAGGCCTTTTGGATGAGGAAGCTGCAAAAGCATTGTCAACACAAGAAGTTATGGAATTGATTTTTCTCTCTGATATGTCTACTCGTACTTCAGTAAACGAGCTTTCCGGACGTGGTTTGGGTCTTGCTATTGTTCGTGATAAAGTTGAGGAACTGGGCGGTAGATTGATCCTGGAATCTCAGCCGGGAGAAGGTTCGGTATTCAGAATGATATTACCGATTAAATTAACCAATTTTAGAGGTATTGTTGTAGAATCTGCCGGTAGATTTTTAGTTATTCCAACTCACTCAGTGCAAAGGACCGGACGAATTCTGTCATCATCTATTACTGATATTGATGGTCAGTTAGTGATATTAGATGGTGATCGTTATATATCATACTACGATATGGATGAATTGCTAAATCTCTCTTTCGCTGAAAATTCTATTCCAGAGAAAAAATATCAACAGATCGTTATTATCTCATCTCAGTATTTGCGTATTGCAATAGGTATTGATGAAGTTCATAGAGAACAGGAAGTTCTTATTAAAAATCTAGGCAAGCAATTAGTTCGTGTCAAAAATGTTACCGGAGCAACTGTACTTGGTAATGGTCGTATTGTGCCGGTTTTAAATGCAACGGATCTTGTAGCCACAGCAAATTTGTTTCAAAAAGATAGAGTACGGAATTCAGACGGGATAGGCCATATAACAAAAAAGAGTATATTGGTTGCAGAAGATTCAGTAACAACGCGAAGTGTGATAGAAAAGATTTTGAATGCAGCTGGTTATAATGTTTATACAGCTGAAGATGGAATAGATGCAATTAACAATCTGAATAAGCATGATGTTGATCTCGTCGTGTCAGACGTTGAAATGCCGGGAATGAATGGTTTTGATCTTGTAAAAAGGATCAGGTGCCATCCTGATTTGAATAATATGCCTGTGATATTAATGACAGGGCTTGATGGACGTGAATTTAAAGAGCGTGGTTTGGAAGTAGGAGCGAATGCATACTTAACCAAGAAATCTTTTGATCAGGCACAATTATTAACTATTGTGAGGCAGTTGATATAACTATGATTCGTGTATTACTTATAGAAGATTCTGCAATTACACGACATTATTTGTCCAGGTTGCTTAATGCAGATCCGGAGATAGAAGTTGTAGGTACTGCAAGGCGAGGCTCTGATGCATTAAAATTAACATTAGAGTTGAAACCTGATGTTGTCACCATGGATATTCATATGCCGGGTATCAACGGTTTTGAAGCGACCAGACGGATTATGGAAGAGTGTCCTGTACCCGTGATTATATGCAGTAGCAGCCTCTCAGATATCGATTCGGAATCATACATTGAAGCAGGAGCAGTTGCGGCTGTTATTACACCAGTAGGTGGACTTGGTGATGAGGCTAATGTTGCAGCTTCTGACTTTATTCAAACTGTGAAAGCTATGGCAAGTGTTAAACTTATCAGACGCTGGACAAAAGATAAATATGCTGCCTCAATTGAAACAGATGTTGTTGATAGAAAATTCCTACGAAAAAGACAGACCACGGCTGCCAATTATGTTGTTATAGGTGCATCAACCGGTGGGCCGCCGGTAATAAGTAAAATACTCAGTATTCTGCCTCAGCCTTTTCCTGTACCAATTCTTATTGTTCAGCATATAAGTATAGGATTTCTGGAAGGCTTATGTAGCTGGCTTGGTAAGAATACAGATTTTCCTGTAGTGATTGCAGAAGAAGGAATGGAAGCAATGCCTGGTGTAGCGCATTTTGCCCCGGATACTCATCATATGACCGTTGACCCGGATGGCATGATCAGGTTATGGGATTGTCCTGCAGTCAACCACTTAAAACCTGCTATCGCACCGCTTTTTAAGTCCATGGCCAAAAATTTTGGTAATAAAACCGTTGCTATTATGTTGACAGGTATGGGACGTGACGGTGCGCAAGAGATGCGATGGATTTATGATGCAGGCGGTGTTACAATTGCACAGGATAGACAAACATCTGTGGTTCATGGTATGCCTGCAGAGGCAATCAGGCTGGGAGGTGTTCAATACATAGAACCTCCAGAGAAAATTGCCCTTAGAATTTGTGAGGCTGTAGGTGTAAAAAAATGAAAATGGCTCTATGTTGAATCGAGTGAATAATTATTGAAATTCCAAATTTAAAATACCAAATCTCAAATATCAAATACCAAATTTCAAATACCAAAAAACAAAAAACAAATACCAAACCTCAAATTTTAAATTCTATATTTAGCCTTTCATTATCATGAAAGAGTGCACTGCACATCACCTGCCTCTTTCAACAAAGATCCTGAATATTTTACCGAAACACTACTCTTGCTCTTTGCTATTTGTTATTTGTTTTTTGTCATTTGTTCTTTGGTATTTAGCATTTGTTATTTGTTTTTTGCTCTTTCCCAGCATGTCTGTTTATCGAGTGTATTGTCGATTCATGGAAGTATGGTCATTCATTCCGGTTTTCATGCGTATCTTGATGCAGAATTAAAATCGGGAAGGAAGCAACATGCGTAGAATTCTATTTTTAGTGTTCTTTTTTTTATATATGTCACTTACCGGAACTGAAAAGAATGCAATAATTTCAGGAAATGTTATTGATAAGCATGGCCAGGCAATAGCCTACGCCAATGTATTTATTGTTGAAACTATGGAGGGAACAGTTACTGATAAAGTGGGTAATTTTCATTTTGAATCTAAAAATGTCGGTATAATTAATTTACGCATTACATATATGGGTTATGCTTCCTATGAAAAGAAAATTCATCTTCAGCCCGGTAAACATTATCAATACAAAGTTAGATTAGAAGAAGAGACTGTTCAGGGTAAGGCTATTACAATTACGGCCAGTAGTTACATTGCTTCTAATGAAGAAGGAACAACGTTAACGGCAATGGATGTTATCAGAACACCTGGTGCAGCTGCAGATTTATTCTGGGCAATTAAAGCACTGCCAGGGGTTCAGCAGGCAGCTGAAGGAGCCGGTCTGTTTGTCAGAGGTGGAGATGTAACAGAAACTGCAATCTATCTTGATGGAGCATTAATTTCACATCCCTATAAATATGAATCTCCCACAGGTGGTTTTTTTGGTTCATTCAGTCCTTTCTTACTAAAGGGAACATACTTCTCCAGTGGTGGTTATGGTGCTCAATATGGCAATGGACTCTCTGGAGTGCTTGCCATGGAGAGTCTTGACATGCCGGCTGAAGCAACATATGGTTTCGGCATTGGACTGGCCGCAGAATCTGCATTTATAAGTCTGCCTGTAATTAAGGGTAAACTTGGTGTAAGTGTATCGGGTAATCTGAGTAATACGAAAATGTTATTTAAGCTTAATGGCAGTGCAGAACGCTTCACTCGTACACCTCAATCCAGTGATCTTAATATAAATGCAATCGCTAGACTTTCAAAGTATTGGCAGTTAAAGTTATTTCACTTTATGCAGTCTGATCGTGTTGGTGTGCGTGTTGAAGATCCCGATAATCCAGGTGTATTTGAGAATGATGCAAAAAATAGATTTACTCATGCTGTTTTACAGGGCGTACTACCGGGAGATTGGCTTATTATTGTTAATGGTGGTGTTAGCAGATATTCGCAACATCCCCGTATGGCAGCCATGAATTTTAATATGCATGATGACCTGGGCCAATTTCATATTAATATCGAGAAAGGTTGGGGGGATCTTCATATTAAAGCCGGTACAGAGATGCTTGATTATACAACCACAATTAATGGTGCCTCTACTCGTGATGATGACAATACAGATCCTGATGCAGATGCATTTATTTTTGATACTAATTACCAGGCGCGTAAATTTGCTGCTTATCTTTCAATTGATGTTCCTGTAGGAGCTTTTAAATTTATTCCGGGACTGCGGAGTACATATGATAATCAGGCAGATCAACTAGTTATAGATCCACGTATTTCAATAGTCTACGGCCTATCTATGAATTGGACAGTAACAGCGGCATTGGGGCAATATCATCAAACACCGAATCCCCGGTATTATGATGAACATATTGGGAATCCTGATCTTGGATATTCACGTGCACGCCATGCAATTGCCGGTGTACAATTTGATAAGGACGGAACATTATTTAGAGTAGAAGCATATGTAAAAAAATATGATAATCTGCTTTTGCATGACTTGGGCTATCGCTACATAAATGAGGGATATGGTTATGCAAGGGGTATAGATGCATTTTTAAAATCTAAATACAAAACATTTTCAGGGTGGCTGTCTTACAGTTGGCTGGATGCAAAACGTTGCTGGATGGACTTACCCGTTGTGGTGTCTCCGTATTTTGATATTACTAATAATTTTACAGCAGTTTTGAATTGGGAAGCCACAGTAAGATTGAACTTCGGAGCTTCTTTTAGAGCTGCAACAGGTCGTCCTTATACACCGTCTGCCGATGCATTTCAATCAAAACGAGTACCTCCATACATCAAACTTGATCTCACAGTTGGATATAATACATGTCTATTTGGATCTGATATGACGATTTTATATGCATCATGCAGTAATGTACTAGGCCGTACAAATATTATGAATTATAGTTATTCGTCCGATTATACACAAAGGGTGGCTGTGAAGAGTGCCTTTTCAAGGCAAGTGTATTTTGGATTTCAAATTAACTTTTAATTAAGGAGAACACAAATGAAAAAGCAATTAATCGTTGTCTGTATTTTCTGTGTAATGGTCTTCAATATTACACTTACGGCACAATCTGACGGTGGCGCATTGATCATTAAAGGACGCTGTCAATTAGAAGAAGCCGTTGAAAAATGGGACGAAGCACCCCTAATGTCTGCGCGTGCATATTTTGAGCGTATGATTGGGAAGACAGAGCATGACGCATGGACACTGTATTATATTGCTCTTGCAGAGAGCAAGCTGGCAGGATATCATTTCGCAAATCAGGCCATGGATGATGCAAAACCATATGTCGATGGCGGTATTCAACATCTTGAGGAATCACTCAAAATAAAACCGGATAATGCTGATGCCCTGGCATTGCTTTCCTCGCTGTTGGGTAATAAAATTGCATTTGATCCTATGTTGGGAATGACCTTGGGCCCCAAATCCGGACGACTAATTGGAGAGGCTTTTGCCCTTGAACCAAATAATCCACGCGTCTCATTTATTGCCGGGCAATCAGCTTTTTATACTCCCGAGATGTATGGAGGTGGCAGGGACATAGCTTTAAAACATTTTGTTAAAGCCGTTGCTGATTATAAAAATGATAAACCGTCAGATCTACTTGCACCGGTGTGGGGCAAGGTTGACGCCTATCTTTATCAGGGCATATGTCAGATGGATCAGAAACTAAATGATGAGGCATTGGCCAGTTTCAATTACGTACTGCAAATTCATCCCACGCATGCATGGATCACCCAGGCATTGTTGCCGGAACTGAAAAAGCGTATGGCAGAGTTGGACGTAGAGTAAATAATTGTTGTGATTCAGTGAGTCCGGGCCTATTTTAAAGCGTGATTGATATTGAATATGGAGTTAGCGTGATAAATTCAACACATACGCGGCGTACATTCCGCTTTGGTGCCATGGCCTGGACTTTCTGGATGGTCTTTTATGCCTTTTTCTTTCATTATTTTGCAGTTCCTGATCTTGCATGGAGTGTGGCCATTGGTGCATCCTTTGGTTCTTACATACCATATGCGCTGATGAGCATTGGTCTGTGGTATATCTGCAAAGCCTTACCAATAGGTAAGTGGCCTGTTATAGGTGTTTTTACTTTTCATTTTTTTCTTTCTGTCCTTGTTTCGGCTCTTTGGCTCTTTCTTACATATGGATGGTGGTATCTCTCATCCGGAAATGATATTTTTGTAAATACAAATATAAGTGGGTATATAGGCTGGCAATACTTGTTTGGTATGATGACCTGTCTGCTTATTAATGGTATTTTTTATTCGATTATTAACTATGAAGCCCTAAAAGATAATATGCGCAAAGAAGCTGCTTTAAAGATTTCAAGTCGAGATGCTGAACTATTAGCTTTGCGTATGCAGATTAATCCTCACTTTCTCTTTAATACACTTAACTCCATTAATGCCCTTATTACATCAGATCCTAATGGAGCAAGAGATATGATTGCCGGACTCTCTGAACTCTTCCGTTCTACGCTTGAGCAGGGTGATGAAATTCTCCATTGTGTAAGTGATGAACTTGAACTGGCACGGCGATACCTTTCAATTGAATCCACACGATTTGGTCAGCGTCTTAAGATTACCGAAGATATTGATTTAAATATTAATGATTACGCTATTCCGGTATTAATGCTTCAGCCACTTTTGGAGAATGCGGTAAAACACGGTGTAGCGCGGCATAGAGGAGATGCTCATATTGAATTTTATCTTGGAGCCACACAGGATCAATTGATCTGTAAAATTAGTAATACACTTGGAGAAGTATGGCATCCCTCAACAGGCCCCGGAACCGGTTTGGGTAATTTACGAAAGAGATTGTCACTCATCTATCCTTATAATTATTTAATGGATACAGGTCCTGATAAAGACAATGTCTATCACGTACATATTGAAATTCCTTTGGAGCGATGCCATGACACTGCGCTGTCTGATTGTAGATGATGAACCGCCAGCAAGGCAACTCATTAAGGAATTTTTAACTGCACACGGTGATATTGAAATTGTCGGAGAGTGCCATGATGGATTGTCTGCAGTGGAGACAATTGAATTGCTTAAACCGGACCTGATTTTTCTGGATATACAAATGCCTGAACTAACGGGTTTTGAAGTGTTAGAGGCCATCCGTTTTAAGCCCTGCATTATCTTTTCAACAGCTTTTGATAAATATGCAGTTAAGGCATTTGAAGTTTCTGCAGTAGATTATCTTCTCAAGCCGTATGTCCGTTCACGTTTTGATGAGGCACTTAATCGTGCCCGTCAATCTATCAGCTCGTCATCACATTTAGCAAATCTGGACAGGCTTCTTGACGCTGTCAAGTCTCCTGCGGTTACACGTCCGCTGGATCGTCTGCTTGTAAGGGGAAATAAAAAAATTATACTTGTCCGAATCCATGAAATTCACTGGTTTGAAGCAATGGAAGATTACGTGCAGATCCATACAAACAGAGCTAATCATCTTGTCACACAGACCATGAATTATCTGGAAACCAGGCTTGATCAGGAATCCTTTGTAAGAATTCATCGGTCTTATATTGTGAACTTATCAGCAATTAATGAGCTGCGCCCACTGGAAAATGGGCGCATGATCTGTATATTGATTAACGGACATGAGCTGCCAGTAAGCCGGGCTGGTAGCAGGCGTCTTAAAGAGTTGATGACATAGAACATATTTTTATTTGTTACTAGATTCTCGCATGAAAATCTATTAACTTAAGTTGTATCAATACAATATTTCATGGATCGTACTAGTTTTAGCTTTAAATAATGTGTGCAATGAGGATGCAATGAATTCTACTGTAATTAAATCTTTCCAAATACTGGATTATATAGCTGACAAGCAGGGTCAGGTGAGATTGACGGATCTTGTTCGTGATTTGTATATGAACAAGACAACGGCATTCAGATGTTTAGAGACACTTGAATTTTTAAACATGGTTGAAAAGAAGGGCCAAACCTATTATTTAGGTTTGGGTTTATTGCAATTGGGAAATAAAGTACATACTCAGAAGCTAATAATTGAAAAAATACATGATATTATAGAACGTACTGCCCAAGGTGTAAATGAAACAGTCAATCTGGCTGTACTGCATGAAAGTCGCGCACTTTATCTACATAAAGCAGAGAGTCAGAGACGTGTACAGTTTCGTGCACAATTGGGCGATAAATTGCCTCTGCACTGTACGGCTCTTGGTAAGTCAATACTCTCTATTTTACCAGATGAAAAACGTGAACAACTTATATCCAAGATACATTTTGATCCAATGACCAAGAAAACAATACGTAATGCCGATGCATTGAAATTACAAATTGAAGAATCCAGGGCAAAAGGGTATACTGAAGAGTGTGAAGAAGTTGAAGATGGACTTGTCTGCATAGCAATTCCACTACATATTCCAAATTTAGAGTTTTATGGTGCAATTTCCATGTCAGGTGCTTTGTTCCGTTTTACTGAGGAGAGACGTTATTTTCTGGGTAAGACACTGAACCTGATGCTGAATGAAATTAAGGAAGCATTAAAAGATCTTTATTAAAAAATTGCTGTCTGTCTTCCTGAACTTGTTTCAAGATTTCAAGATATTGAATATCCCAATACTGACTTGTGACTGCTTATTATTTTTTGCATAATGAAAATATAATAACTCTTCTTTAAGCACCTTTTTCTGTCACCAAAAATAGATCCTGAAACAAGTTCAGGAAGACAGGACAGGGTAGTTGTCTCTATCAGCATCTGTTCTAACCGCTGTTTTCCCATTGGAGCTTGCTCTTCATCGTGTATCTCTGTAGGCTCGTGCGAGATGCTGTGCCCTTCTGTTCTATCCCAAGCGCAATCCGTGATCATCCTGATTAATCCGTGTCATCCGTGTGCCATTCTCTTTTTACTGTTATTCCGGCAAGAACTAAAAAAATAAAACAATTTTTTCTTGATTCTTGATTTGATGATGACTATATTTTGATATTTCAAAATATGGTACTTAGTTTCAATATATGGAACATGAATATTTTATTGGAGGCTTTAATGATAGAAATTCGTTGGCATGGACGTGGGGGACAGGGTAGTTGGACAGCGGCTCGACTGCTGGGCAAAGCGGCAGCTCTATTTGAAGATAAATATGCATTATCCTTTCCTTCTTTTGGACCTGAACGCCGTGGTGCTCCTGTGCTGGGTTTTACGAAAATTGATTCAGAAAAAATTCTTGATCGAAGCGAAGTTAAGTTCTGTGATTATGTTGTGATTCTGGATGAGACATTGGTTGGTGCTGATACGCTGATTGGCCTCAAAGAAGATAGCGTTATTCTATTGAATACTGCCAATCCCGAACGCCATTGTGGTATATTTGACGGCTTAAATCTGATTACTATTGATGCAACATCACTTGCACTGGAATATCTGGGAAGGCCTATTACAAATACGGTAATGCTTGCTGCATTGGCTGCCGCATCTGATATTGTTAAATTATCTTCAATTATGGCTGCAATGAAATCTGAGTTGAAACCGGCAATTCTTGAAAAAAATATTCTGGTGGCGAATGCCGCATATAAAATTGTAATGGAGGGTGTCTATGAACAGGCCTGAAAAGGTACACTGGATACGTCCTGAAAAGCTGAGTGAATATCCAACAGGACCGGGATTTAATGCAGGTCACCTTGTCACAATCAATGCAGGCTGGCGTACTTTCCGCCCTGTGATTGATCTAAATAAATGTACGACCTGTTTGCGATGTTATTTGGTCTGTCCTGACGGCACAATTTATAAAAAATACGGAAAAGTAGCTGTAGAATATGATTTTTGTAAAGGATGTGGTGTCTGTGCACATGAATGTAAAGTGGGAGCTATTTGCATGGAAAAGGAGGATGGAAATGGGTAATAAAATGTTTGTATCCGGTAATGATGCAGTAGCATTGGGGGTAAGGCTCTCAAAGCCTCATGTAATTGCGGCTTATCCCATTACCCCTCAGACCATTGCCGTAGAAAGATTAGCCGATTTTGTAGAAGATGCATCACTGGAGTCGGAATTTATGCATGTTGAGTCTGAGCATTCTGCTATGTCAGCATCTATGGGAGCCAGTGCAATAGGTGCCAGAACTTTTACAGCTACTTCGTCCCAGGGACTTCTGTATATGGCTGAGGGTCTATTTTATGCCGCTGGCGGCCGTTTTCCAATTGTGATGATGAATGCCAATCGCAGTCTGGCTCTTCCATGGTCCATCTACGGAGATTTAAGTGATTCTTTATCCATGTTAAACTCCGGTTGGATTCAAGTATATGTTGAAGATGCTCAGGAAGCCCTGGATATGGTAATTCAAGCCTTTAAAATTGCTGAGCATAAGGACGTATTGACGCCCTTTATGATAAATTTGGATGGTTTTATTCTGACTCATACATATGAACTTATAGATGTACCGGAACAGGATAGAGTAGATGTTTTTCTTCCGGAATTTGAGACTGCAAACAAGATGAGTCTCGATAAACCTATGAATATGGGCATGTCAACAACGCCTGCTGACAATCTTGAATTTAAAGTGCAGCAACATAGGGCGATTATGAGATCAAAGAAAATTATCAAGCAGGTTGATTCTGAGTTCGGTACAACATTTAATCGTGAATATGGTGGTCTTGTTGAGGAATATCGACTGGAAGATGCAGATGTGGCAATTGTCTGTGTAGGTTCTATCACCGGAACGATCAGATTGGTTGTAGATGAAATGCGGCAAGCGGGTCATGCGGTAGGCTTGCTTAAACTGAGATATATGCGCCCATTTCCTGAAGAAGAAGTAGCTAAAGTTGCAGGAAAAGTCAGAGCTATGGGTGTAATCGATAAAGATATCTCATTTGGGCATGAAGGTACAATATTTACGCATATTAATTCGGCTGTTACATTGAATACATCTATACCGTTATTGACGAATTTTATCGGTGGAATGGGCGGCCGTGATATTTCAAAGCAGGATATTGAAAATATGTTTTTATTACTCCTTGAATCCTGTAACGGCACCAGATATGATCGCGTACAATTTATTGGTATGGGAGTGGAGATAGATGAATAAGCAAATCGAAAAAATTAATGTTCACAATATGCCGGACAAAGAGTATTTTTACGGACACAAAGCTTGTGCAGGTTGTGGCGGATCTGTAGCTGTACGCCTTGCAATGAAAGTGTTGGGCGAGAGGAGTTTCGGAGTTCTTCCTGCAGGATGCATGGCTGCTGTTGGTTTCATCTATCCGCAGATGGCATTTAATATGAACGCTATGATATCAACATTTCCTGGCACTGCATCAATGCTGTCAGGTGTAGCTGCCGGCGCAAAAGCACTGGGGCTCAAGGATGTAAATATTGTGGGCTTTGCAGGAGACGGTGGAACCGCTGATATCGGCCTTCAAGCTCTGTCCGGGGCTATTGATCGGAATGATAATATTGTCTATATCTGCTATGATAATGAAGCTTACATGAATACAGGAATTCAAAAATCAGGTTTAACTCCCTACGGTACAAAAACCACAACAACACCAGCCGGTAAAAATCTTCCCGGATCTACACGGCCCAAAAAACGTTTATTTGAGATTGTTGCCGCTCATGGAATTGAATATGCTGCAACAGCTTCTATAGGTTATCCTCAGGATTTTATGAACAAGGTAGCCAAAGCTAAAGCATGTGAAGGGACTTCCTTTGTTCATGTTTATGCATCATGTCCAACAGGATGGGGATCTGCAACAGAGACATCTATTTCAATTGCCAAAGAAGCTGTCGATACCGGATTATGGGTTCTGGCTGAATATGAAGATGGTGGTTTTAGAATAACCAGGGAACCACGGTCTTTTTCTTCTATTCAGGATTATCTTTATCAGCAGGGTCGTTTTCGGCATCTATCAGAAAAAGATATTGCTGAGATTACACGGCAACGAGATATACAGTGGTTACGTATCAGGCGTGATTGGGCAAGATAATTGAATTGATCTTGGCATTGATTTTTTAATGAAATTACCTTAACTTATGGGCATCATTTAATTATTAGGAGTTTCAGATTATCTCTTGGTATACAGGTATTGGCGTATATATCATTCATAGAGGACAAGCATGACTTTTTATCAGCCGGATAAAATAATGACTATTGAATTTTATCGTGTGATACTTGAATTTTTCAGTCTGGTTTTTCAAGATCTTCCTGAAGAGACAACAGTAGATCAGTTGGTACAAGGTAATCCATTTGAAGATTGGCCAGTAGATTCTGATACTGCAGCTCTAAAAGATGGGCTTGATTTACTGGAAGCATTTTGCGGACAATGGTCACCGAAACAACTACAGCTAATTCGTGATGATTATACCAAGCTGTTTCTCAACCATGATAAGATCCTCGCACCGCCCTATGAATCTTTATTTCTTTCTGATGATCATTCTTTATATAAAGAACAAATCCTCAAGGTTCGTGCCGCATATAAACAATACGGTTTACAAGTTCCCCAAAAAAATCAAATATCTGATGATCACCTTTGTTTTGAACTGCAATTTTTAGCCACAATTTGTGATCAATTAGTAAATACCTGGCGAGAAAATAATCAGCCTGCGATTGATTCTTTATTAAGAGATGCATTAACTTTTCTTGAGATGCATCTCTTGAAGTGGCTTCCGGAATTTGTAGAGCGTGTAGTAAAATATGCAGATACAGATTTCTACAGAGGAGTGGCCATGGTTACGGGAGCTTCGGTAAAGGATTTACATTCATATTTGAAGTATATTCAATAAATTCAAAATTTATAGAAAATAATCCAATGTTTTCACTTGACTTTGTTGGATAATTTTCAGATTATACATACATATTCCTCCGATAAGTCTGACAGTGTTTTTTATTCTGGTTATTAGTCTCTATTTCTATCCCATTATTATTGATAAGAATTTTTGTGCAATGGTTGCATAATAGCTTTAAATTTATCAATGGATATCTGCTGACTCATTTCATGCCGATGTTGCCTTGTTTATATTTACATCTTGTTACTTCAGGTGTTTGACAGTCTGAATTTATAATATTTGATGAAATAATCTGTGAATGTACCATATCATCTAATTTCAACAGGAGGGTAACATGAAAAAGAGTGGGTTAATCTTTATTGCGCTAATCATGGCTATTCAAGGTTGGGCGCAGGTTCAGGAACAGATACTAATTGTATCGGCTGCTGATGGCGAACAAATTGCTCCACAAGTCTGTTACAATACTGTGAATATGGAGTACATGGCAGTATGGGAAGATCTGCGTAATTCCGGTACCAGTGAGCCAGATATCTGGGGACAGATTATCAATGGCGACGGAAGTATGAAAGGTGAGAATTTTATTATCTGCAATAACAGTGGGAGGCAGGGTACACCTCACCTGGATTATGATCCTGTTAATAATAGATATCTGGTGATTTTTGTGGATTTTACATATGATTCCGAAGGTGATATTTACGGTGTTTTCATTGATGAGAACGGTGTTAAAATACCTGTAGCAAGATCATTCTCTGATTCTACATTTGTCATTGACAATGTTCAGGGTGGAGTTTACGGAGGTGCGGTATCTTATAACTTCAGTGATGGCCGCTATCTGGTGATTTGGGATGATTACCGTAATGATGTAATGTGGGGATTGAGTGATGTTTATGGTCAGATTATCAGTGCAGATGGAACTTTTTTAGCAATGCCAGGTCCGGGTATTCCCAAAACATCTGGTAATTTCGGATCTCCTGTCTCAGCAGATCCTACTGCTAATGAGGCAAATTGTGATCTCTCTTTTTGTGAACAGACAAGAGAGTGGTTTGTTGTATTTGGAGACGGTGAGTATGAAAATTGTAAAGTGCAGGGTGTTAGAGTAGACAGGAATGGATATTCAGTAAAGCCTGATGGAGTTCAAGGTTTTGAGAAAATGGAGATCTGTGCATATACTTATTGGTGTCCCGGAAGTACGCGGCCGCGTGTACAATTTAATACAGAAGCTCCCCTTCCGGCAAGTAAATCGACAGCTGGCAGAGATTTAGCTGAATGTGAAGTCGTATGGCAGCAGGCGTATATGAGTTCATCAGATGATATGAATATTTACGGACAGAGAATAGCCTTCATCACCCATGCACAGGCATATACTATGGGTTGGAACCCATCAACGCAATCTGATACATCATTTTATGCTGCTTATGCAGATTCATTAGGTAAACTTAATCCTGCGGAACAATCAAATCATATTGTCTCAAATGCGCCACTTACTCAGAGCTATTCAGAGATTGCATATGGGAGCCAGGATAATGAATACCTTATAGTGTGGCAGGATCAACGAAATACCGGACAGTGGAGCTTGGCAGATCTATACTGTCAACAGCTTTTTGTCAATCCTGATTCGGATATGGTCTGGCTAGCATCTGATAGAATTAATACAACGTTCCGGGATATAAATACCGTACTTGACAGCTCTGATCAATACAAGGCAGGAATGTGTGGTATTGCGCACAATAGAAACGTGAATGAATTTCTAACTGTCTATTGTTATGAAGTTCCAAGTGGTGTTAAGGACCTGCATGCACGAATAATGAAAGCCTCCGAAGCTACAGGTATTAAATCTGATAAAATCGAACGCCCACTAGATTTTATTGTTCAAGCCAATTACCCCAATCCATTTAATCCTTCGACACATATTGAATATCAAATTCCGACATCAGGGTTAATATACGGAGAAGTGCTGGACGTACGTGGAAGGAGAGTAAAGATTTTATCAAATGCTATAAAAACCGCAGGTATAGGACGCTTAATCTGGGATGGGACAGATCAACATGGAAATTATGTAGCTTCAGGAATCTATTTTTATTCTATTCGCTATGGCAAACAGAATATAACAAAGAAGATGTTGCTGTTGAGATAGCGTTTCAATTGTACTCTATTCAGTAAACCCGCCTATTAGCGGGTTTTTTTTTGTTTTTTACTTGCATTTGCCCGTTTGATTATGTAGTTTTGGCCTTCATTTTTATGGTTTAGTGCTTTATGAGTTTTTTCTGGAAAACTTTACTTGTATAGTGTAATAAAAATGACATCCCAGGATGTCAATAATATGAGAATATATAAATGATAATTTCAGGAACTGTGCCTGCAGAGAGTATCATGGTCTCTCAAGATTTTGAGTGTAAAGCACTTTTGCTTGAGTGGAAACGTCTTGATTTAAGTGTAAATGAGATCACAATATTCAATCAGCATTTATTGTTGCAGATTAATGAACAACAAATTAAAAAGATATTGATTGATTTTTCAACCAGTGGTGGTCAATTTACAAATGATGTTTTATTATTAATAAATCAAAAAATCTTTCCTTCAATATTAAATGCAGGAATCGTGCATATTGCTGTAATTGTACCTGTTTGCTATAGCACTCAGCGTGAATTAGAGAAATTGAATAGATTTGATGCTTCTATGTGTAATCTTAAGAATTTCTTTATTTTTTCAACAGCAAGACATTGGCTGAACAATATTCATAAATATTAGTTGTACTCCGGAGACTGTACTTCGTTTTAGGAGGAAACATGAAGATAATAGACAAGTCCACCTGGAACAGGCACCGACATTTTGATTTTTTTACGAAAATGGATTATCCTCATTTCAATTTGACGGCACCGATTGAAGTCACTTCATTTTATAACTTAATAAAACTGCATAAGCATTCACTTACTATTGCTGTTGCCTATTTATTGACCAAAGTTGCAAATGAAATCCCTGAATTTTGCCAACGAATCCGTGGTGATCAAGTTATAGAGCATGATGTAGTACATCCTTCCTACACGGTTTTAGCTAAGCATAATCTTTTTAGCTTTTGTACAGTACCATATCATCCAAGTTATAATTCTTTTGTTAAAACCGCACACCTGAAAATGGATGAGGTCAGACAAAATCCGACTTTAGAGGATGGCCCAATGCATGATGACCTTTTATTCATGACAGCCATACCATGGGTTGCTTTTACGTCTATCCAGCATCCTATGCATAATAATCCCGTTGATTCTGTTCCCAGATTCGCCTGGGGTAAAATTACAACTGACAATGAAAAAATGACCATGCCACTCTCAGTTCAGGCACATCATGCTTTACTGGATGGTCTGCATGCAGGCCTATTTTTTAAATCCGTACAGGAAAATATTAATAGTTTTCAGATTACGCAGGAGTAACTTCGAAAATGAGCATGCATATTTATGTTGATGCTGATGCCTGTCCCAGAGTTATAAAAGATATCATATTCCGTGCTTCCAAGCGGTTGAATCTCCGTGTAACTTTGGTAGCAAATAAGCCTATGTACGTACCGTCATCTAAATTAATTGATTCAATAATGGTGGCTCAAGGATTTGATGTTGCCGATGAAAGAATTATTGAAATTGTTCAACCCGGTGACCTTGTAATATCCGAGGATATTCCCCTGGCCGCAGAAGTAGTCGAGAAGGGAGCTATAGTGCTGACTACTCATGGACGTATTCTGGATAGTTCAAATATAGGTGAGGCACTTTCCATGAGGAATTTTATGGATGATGTTCGCTCTTCAGGAATACAAACAGGGGGGCCCTCAGCTTTCAGCAATAAAGACCGTGAGAAATTTGCTAATTCTTTACAACGTATATTACAGCAGAAAGCAAATTCTTAATAGCAAAAACTTCAAATGCCAAATAGCAAAGAACAAACTTCAAATACCAAAGAATAAAGAACAAATACCAAAATACAAATTTCATCATTGTAATTCATCAGATCGGTAACGGTGCTTTTATTCAAACGTAGATTAAAGCTAGCCGGCATTTCTCAAAAATATCTTGATATTCTATTGAAAATTTATTACTATAATAATATTAACATGTTTAATATTATTGTCACTTTCGGAGGGTCTTATGCGTCACACTTCTCTTTTATTTGCGACTATAATGCTTTTATCAATGCATGTATTCGGGCAGTCAAAAATAATTGATCATACATGTACTGATATTACACAAATTACACAATCTGCAATTGAACAGGCAAAGTCAAATTTACATATTGGCTATGGTCATACTTCTCATGGTGGGCAAATTACTACCGGTATGAATGGTCTGATTTCATTCGCGAATGGAGGTGGCAAGGGTATGAGTCATCCGGCTGATATTTTTGCCTGGAATAATGGGGGTTCCGGAGGAGCTCTTGATCTTGAAGAAGGAGCCAGTTACAGCTCTGGTTGGCTTGAGCGTGATGCCGGTTATTGGCCAACTTGGTACAATGAGACAAGAGAGTATCTTGATGATGCAACACATAGTGATGTTAATGTTATTATGTGGTCCTGGTGTGGTCAACTTTCAAGCAATTCTGAGGCGGTAGTTATAAGTGAATATCTGAATCCTATGGCTCAACTTGAGACAGATTATCCCGGCGTAACATTTGTATATATGACCGGCCATTCAGACGGTACCGGTTTAACTGGAAATCTACATCTCCGAAATCAGCAAATACGTAACTATTGTATTGCTAATGATAAATGGCTATTTGATTTTTATGATATTGAGTGTTATAATCCCGATGGCAGTTATTTCGGAGATAAAAATGTAAGTGATGACTGTAGCTATACAGGCGGCAATTGGGCAACTGAGTGGCGTGCTACACATACAGAGGGAGTGGATTGGTATAGTTGTAGTTCTGCACACAGCGATGCGCTGAATGCAAATCAGAAAGCCTATGCAGCATGGTGGTTATTTGCCAGACTTGCCGGATGGGATATCTCTCTGGCTGTTTCCATGAGTTCTATATCTGCTGAAATAACAGATGAAGGCCTGACATTACACTGGAGAACAGAGAGCGAACTGGACTGTGCAGGTTTTCATATATGGCGCCGTAATGAAAATTCTGATACATTTGTTTGTTTAACGTCTGAACTAATCCTTGCCAGAGGAAGTGGTTCAGAAGCGGTTGAATATAAATATGTTGATATTACAGCGAAGCCGGGAAAGATATACATATATCAGATTGAAGAACATGAACAAAATGGACAGAAGTATCTACATAATCCTGTTAGAGTATTTAACAAAGTTCAGCCTCAATCTTTTGTACTTGAACAGAATTATCCTAATCCTTTTAATCCGGAAACTAAAATTTCTTTTTCCGTAGCACCTGCAACAGAAATTAAGTTGGCGGTATACAGTATTGATGGTCGCATGGTTCGTGTTTTGAAATCCGGTGTAGTTAATACTGGCAGAGTATCCATATCCTGGGATGGACTTGATAACTCTGGTCGTCAAGCTGCCAGCGGCGTATATATTCTATCTTTAATCAGTAATAATGAAGTATTGACCAGGAAGATGACATTACTGAGATAGTTTCCTGTTCTTGCTTTTTCAGGCAGTTCCCTTGAGGAGACTGTTGAAAAGGGTAGACCCCGGTTGTTGTC
>JAGLOF010000002.1 GCA_023139105.1 bacterium | reverse complement strand
TCAAACCTCCGGTAAGTTTTGACTATGGACTTCCGGTTACTTCTCACCTACAATCTAAGAAATAAGCAACTTTTATCAAAACCTACCGGAAATGCTTCCTTATTTCAACAATATCACCTTCTGAACCTGTTCAACCTCATCTGCCGCCATCCTGATAAAATAGATACCACCGGCCATCTGTTCGCCACTTTCATCCAATCCATTCCAAAACACCTGATAACTTCCCGCAGACTGATTTCCGCCATGTAATATCTGAACACGTTGACCCAGAGAATTAAAAACAGCTATTTCTACATGCATCTCCATTTTCAGGTGATAACTGATATAGGTTTGGGGATTAAAAGGATTGGGATAAGCGTTTTCCATCTTTGTCTCTTGATATAAATCATCTGTTGCTATTGTTATGGCCGGAAGTGTTGTTATAATACCATCTGTACAAACATCTGCCAGACGATAATAATAATACACTCCTGGCTTTACAGTAAAATCCTGATAAAAATAAGAAGTTTGGCTTGATGTATTGCCCTGGCTCTTTAATCCGTCATGGGTATTATGATGGGCCACCTGATTCCAGCTATTCCGATTATCATCAGAACGTTCTAATATAAATCCCAAATTATCAACTTCACTCTCAGTTATCCAACTCAGGAGTATACAGCCAGGACCTTGTTGTGCACTGAATTGAGAGATAAAAACAGGCAAAGAGACTTCATTGAAAATCTGAAAATATCGGCTGCCAATACCATCTGCATTGCCTGCATCATCAGTTGCATATGCGTGGATAGTATGGGTACCGTTGGTGTAAGGTGTAGTGTCTAAATAAAAATAAAAGACTGCCCCGTTGCTATTGTTGTAACCGGGGAATTGTGTGGCAATGTCCTCCCTGTAAATATTGTAAATCGGATTACCCAGCGGTACGCCGTCAACCCAGATTTTAATTGTGGAACCATCCGTAGGAATGGTGTTGGGTTGCGGGGTTAGTGCCCACCCCCATACGATATAGCTGGAGCCGGTTGCCATACCGCCCGAAGCCGGTACATCGATGTTCCCAAAGGGTTTAACAGCACTGGCATTGTCTATGGTAATAGCTACAGAACCAATGGTGGCTTGATTACCTTCCCCGTCTGTAGCAATGGCATACAAGGTATAGGTTCCGTCTGGTAAATAATTTGTCAGCAACATATACCCCCAACCGGCAGAGCTATTATTTGGGTACTCTGGAAATGCAGCTTCAATATCGGGACGGATGCCTTCAACAAATACCGCATCGCCGATATAAATCAAACCGCCCCCCTCACCAGAAATAGAGTTACGATATACTTTCAGAGAGGTTACTTCCACGTCATCCAGGGCCCAACCTGTAACGGCTATACTACTACTGACTGTTGAACCATTAACAGGAGCAGATAAACTGCCGAATGGAGGATCACTGCCAAATACAAACTGAGAGGACAATAAACATGCCCATATAAAGATTAGGCGCATCGCTTTGAATATATTTAATAGTACATTCATTTTATCCTCCAGTTTTTTATATATAACTTACCGTATCCAAGTAAATCCGATTCCGGATTGCCAACACAGGGGAAAACGAACTGTATACACAAAGGGGATTAAAATGTATACCACAACAATGATTTATATATGGGCAATAGGCTAAGATATATAAATATTCTCCAAACTTCAAGATTAATCGATTTTGCTGCTCCAGCCTCTTATAGCAAATTAATCCTATTGATTCAGGACAAAAAGCTAGAAAAGCCGGTAATATACCATTCTATCTGTTTTTTCTTCTAATGGAAGTTGAAGATATAAAAAACATTTACTACTGCATCAAAGGGAGACTCATTGTACTGAATTGCCCCGCCTGTTCATCATTCAACAGATTCAGAATTTGATTGTATTGATTTTCCAGAATTGATTTGATACTGAGCGCATCATTTCCATCATCAGAATCATCTTCCAATAATGACATTATTTGTGCCTGTATCTGTTTCAAAACTTCCTCTAAAGAGCTGCTCTGAGCTTCATCAAGGTCCAGTTCCTCTATCAAAAAGCTTAGCTGCTGATCCAAATTAGGCTTGGGGGGACGCCCACCTTGGGGGCCATAACCTATGGGCGGCGGGTTTTCAGCGAGTTGTGTTAATGCATCTTCTAAATCTATTCCAGCAATTTCAGCCAGTTCCTTCACTTCATCAGATGCGTTTGATGCCAATGTTACTGCGTCAAAAGAGCCACTTTGAAATACACTGAGAACACCTTCATGAAATGTTTTTAAAACTTCATGAGCTTCCGGGCTATGCTGGTCTACTGCCAGAAAAAGCTGGCCCATTCCACTCTTTTCCAGCCTGTCCCTATTTTGTTCCGGCATTTGTCCGGGCTGCATATTGCCCATAACCTTTTGTCGTGATATCTGCTGGACACCGTTCATTGCCGTGCTTGAATGAATACTCGGCATATCGACCATGACTTTCTCCTGTATGGTTATCCTGTTCTTTTGAGATTAGACGACATACCGAGATAAAACTTGCAGCCCTGAAAAAAAACATAACAAAAAAATACAATTTAGGCACCAACTTCTGGACACTACTATTTCACCACCGGAAACCCGATTTTCTGATAGATATTATCTCTATCAACAGTAGGGTGCTGAGCGTTGTTAGTAGCCTCAGCCACAGCTTTGGCTACTTGCACTCTCAGTTCGTCCGAGGTGATGATGCCGTTCCCATCCTTATCACCAACGCCCTGAGTCAGGCACTTCAAGATCTCCTCTGTGAAAAAGCCATTCTCCACCTCATCACTCTCATATGAAAACTCACCACCCCGGGATGACGAAAATACAATTGCGCCTGAACGCCGTTGAAGGTCATTATAGATATAACGATCCTTTTGATAGAGATACGATCGTTTGGGCCGCTCGCTGCGTTTCCGAATCGTAATTCCCCGTACAGTCCGGGCCTTAATGCCCCTGGCATCAGCCAGGGCAAAATAACTGTTCTGCGTCTCCTCCTCAATCTCGCCTGATTCACAGGTATCCATAAGGAAGAGCTTCTTCCTGGGACTGATGCCCTGAAGCAAATCTTCTATTAATTCAAAATTAGCCGCTGTCCCCGCCAGATTGGCCAGATCGGTATTATAGGTGAGATAATAATAAGTTGCATCCTCACCTGAAGAATACATGCCGTGGCCGGCAATAAAAAGGACGAACACATCGTCCACTCTGGCGTTATCCAGAAAGGACTTGGCTGCTTTGATATTTTCGATAGTGACACCTTCATCCGTTAAGGTCTTCACATGTACCTGGCCGAACTGTCCGCGGAGCTGCGTCAACGCCGCTGCCAGGTCCAGGGCATCTTTATGGGCGTAGTTCAGGTTCAATGCCGGATTGGCGTATTGAGAGATCCCGAAGCCCAGGTAGTAGAGATCAGGCTGAACGTCACCATCATAATCAGCTAAAGTCAATGCTCGGAAAGACTCCACACCTATCTCATTAGTACAAGTTACTTCAACTTTATTCTCACCTGCATTGAGTTCTATGGATTCTTCAATCTGAAACACATCCTCCGGCATTAGCTTCCCATAACCGCCAAACAAAGGCACGTCATTCACATAAATATTATATCGCTGTATTCGATAACTTTCATCTTTGACATTAAAACGGAGATGAAGTGATTTTTCAACTTGTTCAGAAGCCAACAATTCCACTTCCGGCGCTTTGAATTCAACCTGCAATTGTTCCTCAGTGATGCCGGAACGACGGAGCCGTTTCTGATACATGGCATAATAGTGTTCTATCGCTTCATCACTCCCAATGCCTAACCGTTTCATAATGATGTCTGGACGATTATTCCGCAAAGCGAATTGATCCACACCAAAGGCATCCAACCCTTTGCGCAAACGAATGAGATTGCCACCATTGCGGGAGGCATCAAAAAACCCGTCCGGCGTATATATAATCCATTCACTGCCCGACACCATCAGTGAGATCCGTTCATCATTGTCTGTTCGCCAAATATTCAATACACCATCGTCACCCCCACGACTAAAGAGCAAACGACCATCGTCTGAATAGGCCATTTGCGAGATAACGCCTGAATGACCCAGCAATCGCTTGACTTCCAGCCCGCTGGTTAAATCCCAGAGTATAATATTGCCAAAAGCATCTCCTGAGGCCAAAACAGGCTCTGCCGGATGAAAAGCCATGGCATAAATCCCCCACCAGTGCCCGGACAGAGTGAATCTGGGTGTGGGGTTTTTCCCTTTAAAAACTGAGCCTTGCCCCTGCATAGTCCAGACACGAATGATGGCATCTCTGCCGCCAGCAGCCAGGTAGCGGCCTCGGGCATCAAAAAAGAATGAACTCATCTCATAATACTTGGAGAACTGCCATGGCAGATCGACAACATGTTTTGGACGCATTGATCCGGCATTCCAGATCTCAAGATCTTCAAACATCCCAGTCACAAAATATTTACCGGCAGCATCACTGTTCCAGGGACCTCGAATGTGATATTTTTTATATTGGCCCGTCGTCTTCAAACGACGGCCATTGCTTAACGTCCATTTGGCCATGCGGGGGAAACGCTGATATTCATCAGAGGAGGATAAATCTTTAAAACAAGTGATAAAGGCATTATTTTTTGCATCAAAACCCCGGAGATAATGCGTTGATTTCAATGCATTTGCCCCCACACCAAACATTTCAGGCTGCACTTCAGCCACCCATCGGGCCTGATGCATGTCCCAAACCTTAACTGGTGATTGCCTGGAAACCAGATAGCGGCCCGATGGATCAAAAAGAAAATCTCCAATGCGTTCAGGATAACCAGCTGGATGATCCTGAAAATGAAAACTATCAAAGGGAAGCAAGTCAAGACGGCCATTACGGCCAGTCAGGAGAATCCCCTTATTTTGAGGAAGGATTGAGAATGGTGTTGCCGCTGGACTCTCACCTTCAAAGATACGCAACACTTTCCCTGTTGCTACATCCGCCAATAAAATACGATTCTTATCAGCAAGGCCCAGCAATCCTTGAGTCGGTTCGAATTTTATACGATATATATCATCTTTCAATGCCCTGGCCAGTTCCAGGAAAGGCAAAGCATCTACATCAATAGTCTGCTGCCCCACTAAAAGCCTATTATTTTTAAAATCACGTGTCACAACAGTTGAGGGATGCCCATGACGAATCTTCTGTATGATTTGTGCCTTCTCCTCATCATTACCTGAATACAAATTACCACTCTGATAATTCCAGAGCAATTCTGTATCAGCATATTTACCGCACATATACAGACCATTATCCCCGATCACCATCTCATCAACACCATATTTAAATTTGCCGTATTCTCCTGAAAACAATCGCAGTACTTTCCCTGATCTGAAATCCCAAACACGAATCGGTTCTGCACTTTCTTTGGTACTGGTGATCAGTTCTTTTCCATTGGGATGAAAAGCCACACTGCAAAATTGATCATCAGTGACTTTGAAAGATTGTATCAATTGAAAGGTCTCCAAATCCCAGATATAAATTTCTTTCATCATATTGGTGACAAGTATTTTTCCGTCATGGCTGATGCCAGCAACAACACCCACAGAATTCTTTTTAAAAGACTGCTTGTCAAAGGTTTTCAGCAGAGCACCGGTTTTCATCGACCAGATTTTAATTTCACCATTATACCCGGTGCTGCTGATCAATAATTTACCTGTCGGATCAAACCATAAAGAGCAATCGGCCACGTGACCCTGCTGAATCACCGGCTCAAATTCTACCGGCAGACACCGGTTGTATTGAGCGTAACGATCTGCCGGAGTTTCAGGCTTATCAGATTGTTTTACTGATGCCGCATCAACCAATTCAGTTTGAATCGTTTCAATTTTTCCAAGTATTTCAGCTACTTTTTCAGGTTGATGATACGTAAATGCATATTTCTTCATGCCTTGCTTTTTGCCATTTACTACAGCCTTCATATACTTGTGAACCCCATCTGTACCATTGTAAAACCCCTGAGCTGTGATGAACGCCCAATGGCCGTCCTTTAAATAATTAAACCGAAATATCTCCTCCCATGATTTAATATCATATCCAATGATATATGGAAGCACACGGGCATAAAGCCGTCTGCCATCCGGCGTGACATAAAGCATATTGGTCCAATTCCCACAAAATATCTTTTTTTCCAACTGTCCCGTTTCAAAATCCCAGATGCGGAGATAGTGATCATTACTTGCCGTAATCACTTGTTTCCCATCCGGCGTCACTACCACATGGCCCACTGCCGCAATATCATCCCGTCCTTCCCTTTTGCCGTTCATCAGTGTACGAATGTTCAGCATGGAATTTAAATCCCATATTCGAACAGCACCGGAATAATCCGCCACCAGGGCGAAACGACCATTGGGAGTGATCGTAATGTCCTCTATACTTCGCAGATGCTCTGATAAATTATTGATAATGGCCGCTTGCTCAAACTCCACCCATTTCAATTCTCTATCGAAACCGGAGATTAACATATGCTTTTCATCAGGATGCATGGCCGCATGACTGAATCCACGGTTGGTGTTCCATCCTGCGGCTTCCATACGGTGCAGTTCCTCGCCCGACTGCACATCAATGACAATGAGCCCGTTCAGTAATGCGTTGTTATTATTCCGGCGGGCACCGGACAAAACCAGTTTCGCTCCTTCATCGATAAAAATTATATCTTTGATTTGCGACAAGCTGCAATCAAAAGTTTTTTGCACTTCTCCGCTCGCCCGATCAAGAAAGACCAGCCTGCTCTCTCCCTGTCTGGTCAGTTCATGAAGTATTACGGACTCCCCTGTGGGCGTCAAGGTTAAATTGCCAATTTCATCCGCTGTATATTGGATGCCGTGTGATAAAGAACCGCGCTCCAAATCCCAAATCAAAATACCGGTACTGCGAGAATAAGCCGCCGCGTATCGACCATCCTGACTGAATGCATAGTCTTGAAGGTTTGCAGATTCTCCCCGTTTGACAGAAAACTCAACGTGAAAATCAGTTTGAGCCATGCTGATTTGTGTTAAAATTGCAACTAATGAAATGACACAAATCCTGACGACAAAACAACGATACTTCATAACTGCATCCCTCCATCTTTCAACGAAATCACACCTACATCCGCGTAAGAACCTCACATCGGGCCTCATAAAACTCAGCACCTGAGGTTTCACTCTTGCTTTTCTTGACAATTTTCACACCCCGGGTCTTAATACCCAGGTCTTTTTCATTATCTTTGACACTGTACAAGACATTGTCTATATTCTCAACCGAAACATCCCCCATCTCCGCACTGGAGGCATATACAATAATCTGCTCAATGCCGAAAGGGGAGCCCACTTCCAGGTCAAATTGGTCATCTGATCCGGGGATTTGAACCACCTTGCCGCCCTCAATAAAATTGGCTGTACGATGGGGATTGGGCAGCAACTGCAATAAATTCCCCTGTACATCCCTATACACAACCCGGGCATAAAAATCCTTATTACCCTGAATATATACCAGCATTTTTTCACCTGCCTGGTAGGTCTTCCTGGCTGTCCATACATAGACTGTAAGCGGCCCATTCACTTCTTTGACCAAGGCTTCTGAGGTTATTTCCTTAGGCAAGACCAAGTTGTACTGCACCTCTGCCTTGATCCAGTATCGATAGCGATTGTCTTGAGTGACGCCATAATCCTGGCTTTCAAGAATGGAGATAAACCCCTCAGCCTGACTCTGTATCAAATCATAAGAGAGTTGATAATTTTCAACCTTAGTAAAACTTTTAATATAGGTCTGGGCTCGCTCCAACGCCTCCCGCTTGGCATTGGCCAGGGCCTCTTCCCTAAGCTGGCCCATGGTTTTATCTTCTGAGAGAAAGGCATAACCATCAACTTCTACAATAGTGGACCGTTTTTCATCATTTTTCCCTTCAGAAGACATACTTTCCTGAGCGGGAATCCTGTTCACAAAAATTATCGATGCCAGCAAAGCCACGCTAATGATCGCAATATTTTTTCTATTAAACATGATATGTGTCCTCCCATAAAGTCATTTCGGTAATTTTCTTGAACAATCTCAGCATTCGGGGCTGCTGTGACGGCAATAGCAATTAGACACAGCCCATTACTATCTTTTGAAGTAGAAATTCCCCTCCAGTGAGGTAGATTCCCAGGGTGTCTGCTTATCCCCGGATTGTTGCTTGACTTGCCTGCGGACACGCTTGAACAGTTCTTCAATTGTAATACCCGGTGTATGAATATATTGAAGTATCGCCGATGTATACACGCCATTACTTCCGGAACCATCCGCAGCAGTGGTACCCGGTGATGTTGCATAAGCAATGAGCGACCCCGAAGGAGCATCCATAAATGCCAATCCTTTGCCCCTGGCACTCCGGCTCCAACTCCGTTCAAAGGGATTATCCCGGCACGCATCCAGAATCACAATATTGGTTTGAGTCCCTGCACTCTCCATTTTTGCCAATAAACGACCGGCACGGACACAGTCATACTCAACATCATTTTGATTGTTCAGACTTGCATCAACCGGAACCAAATAATTATGTCCGTTCACCTGTATTCCATGCCCTGCATAGAAGAACAAACCCACTGCATGACCTTCCAAGAGTTTCCCGAACTCATCCATTGCCCTCTTCATCGCCTTTTGATCACAATTTTCATGAACGAGTACAGTAAACCCAAGCAGCTCCAGGGCCACTTTCATGGCACGGGCATCATTAACCGGATTCCTGAGGCTTCCTCCATGAGAGTAGCGGGCATTTCCAATGACCAAGGCAAGTCTTTTCACATTTTCAACCGCAGACGCATAGGCGATTACTTCCGGCTCACGATTCACAGTAATTACCTTGATTGCCGCCTTCATCCTGTTATCTACAGCAGTAACAGTGATCCTGTTTTCTCCTGCAACTACAGGCACGATGACTGAAAACGAGGCATCAGTATTTAATGAGGCTGCAATACCATTGGCACTGACAGTTTTTATTCCATCTGTATCAGTGACATGACCTGTAACGAGGATAGTATTCGTTTTGATTATTTTCACACCTCTCGTCATATTCGGTTCATTTATCACTATTACAGGAGGCAGGTTGATCCCTCCTTTGTTAAGGTAGGAGATACGTAAATTATCAATAAAAAGTGATGATTTTTTGGCCACACAATACCCCACATTGGGGCCAAAAAACTGTTTATAAGGCATGGTATGTACATTGAATCCATTAATAAAAAAATAGTATTTATCTTTTATTTTTCGGACAGAGACCTTATTATACGCATCTGAATGAATATATTGTGAATAAGTGGCATTGACAATATTCTGCCATTTTTTTTCGATATACTTGCTTAAGAAAAATTTATTGTCATCGGTGATGCAGAATAAATACATGTTAAATTGAGAACTGCTCTTCCCCCACAAAAAACCACTGCCAATGCCAACTTCAGAATGAGCCGTTTTTATTTCACTTTCCAGCTCAAAATCTCTGCTTTCATCAAGGGGTACACCCTGCCACATATAATACCAATTATCATTATAAGAAGCATAGTAATAGTGGCCCTGTTCAATTTGGCCTGTGTTTACACCCGCAACATCATCTGTCCACCATTTATTCCGGTTGTCATCAAAATCATCTAAAAACACTGTCTCCTTTTCATCTGATGAATAAAAGGAGTACCGGGCACACGGGTCAACATGCTGCCTGGGTTCAACAGCAGCAATTTTTACTTGATCCTTAACAGGTGTATTGCTGATCTCTGAGATACGCAGATAGTCGGCATGCATTACAGAATTAATTGAACCTAAAAAACCCACATCCTGGCCAAACCATGATTGAAACTTAATTGACTTAACAAACACCTCATTAATAAAAAAATAGTATTTGTCCTTGTATTTTCTTACTGTCAGCTTATTATATTCATCAATTTTTATCTCTTTTTGCTTTTTTGAATAATACTTTTTGCGGCTTCCATCATCCCATCTTCCTATAAATAATTTTGATTCCCGATTAAATGTCATATGAAAATATTGTCCTTGAAATCCCAATGGAATCTGACTGCAGCCCCAGATGATCCCGCAGGTATATTTAATTTTAGCCTTGACGATTTTCACCATGGCTTCAATCTCAAAATCCACATTACTTCCAATGGACATAGCTCTCTTAGATCCGCAATTTATTGAACCACCGTTTCCCCACAAGTAATAGCCGTTTTCGACCCTTCCATATCGATACTGACCATCGCCTGCCTCCCAATTATTTCGATTATCATTAAAGGCATCATAAAAAATAGTTTTTTTATAGTTTACCGGAATGGCCTCATATATTTTGGGATCCCACACATTTTGTCCGGAAACACAGGTGCTTACTAAAAAGATAAGAGCATAGACCAATAGTTGAAAATTAGTCTTCATCTTTAAGCCTCCCTAATTTTTTACAAGATCACAATTGAATAGGATTGAAACTTGACTCTGATTGAGAATGGGACTCTCTAAGTACAGAAGAACAGCAGGACAGGTTATATAACAAGAAGACTGGAATCGTCTGATAGAAGAACTATTCTACTATACAAGACAAAAGGCACAAATGCAAGTAAAAATTACTCTCAAAAAAAAATGCAACAATTTCTTCAAGTAACATGTATATATATGTGCATGCATTTTCAAGTAACTTGAAGAAATACTTTTTCACTATTAGAGGAATCAATGACACAATTAACCAAAGCTGAAGAGATGGTACTCCTCTCCGTGATGCGTCTTAAGGAGCAGGCCTACGGTGTTGCTATCAAACAGGATATCAAGGAAATCACAGACAAAAGCCTTCCCTATGGCACACTGTACTTCCTTCTGGACAAGCTTACAGTCAAACTATTTGTAGACAAAGAATTGGGCGAGTCCACAGCAGAACGGGGCGGCAGACGTAAAACTTTCTACCAAATCACAGCTTCGGGCATTGATGCTTTGAAGAGTGCATTTGACCAGCAATCCAGAGCCTGGACAAATTTTGCCAGCATGGATCTGCATGAGGGATTTGGCAAATGAATAATCGAACATTTCCATTCCTTGCCCGGTGGCTGCTTACCCGGCTTGCCGTTAAAAGGAATAGCCTGTCATTGATTGGTGATATGTACGAAGAATATGCTGTCTGTATATCACATCAACGTTGGATTCAACGACAACAGTGGTTATTCACAGAAATCATGCTTCCGCTTATCTCATTCCTCAGAAACCATTTTCTATGGAGACGTGGTATGTTATCTAATTATTTCAAAATATCTTTTCGTAATCTTAAACGATCACCTGGATACACGACCATCAATATTGTCGGACTTGCCGTAGGTATGGCAGCCTGTATGCTCATTTTTCTCTGGGTACAGGATGAACTCAGCTTTGATCGCTTCCATCAGCATCATAAGCAGATCTATCGCATCATACAACACCGCGATGGCGGATGGAGTTCATCAACCCCATTCAGCCTGCCCAGAACACTAAAAAAAGATTTTCCGGAAATTGAACAGGTCAGCCGTTTTCGAAACCAAAGCGCATATGTAAAGTACGATGACAAAGCATTTTATGAAGAAATAGGCTTTATCGACCCCGATTTCATCGATATGTTCTCCTTTTCAATTCTCTCAGGAAACAAAGAAACACCCATAGAGACAGAGAGTCAGGTCATCATCACACAATCTGCTGCCATTAAATACTTTGGCCAGGATGATCCCATTGGGCAGGTACTCAACTTGGACAACGACACAGATGTCACTGTGACTGCTGTGGTTCAAGATCCGCCAAAAAATTCCAGTATGCAGTTTACCATACTCACCAACTTCAAAGCCGTTGGCCAAAGAATGGATTTATCCTGGTGGACAGGCTGCAACGCCTATGTTCGTTTATCTGAACAATCAATACCAGCTGATGTCATTCAAAAAATTGATGGCACCACCATGAAGTATGATCAACGCATTAAAAACAATCAAATCAATGAGAGCCTTCAGCCCCTAACCCGAATGCATCTCTATGGATTAAACAAACTGGGTCCCATACTCTATGTGGTCCTGTTCTCAATCATTGCAGCAGTGGTGCTCATCATCGCCTGCATCAACTTTATCAACCTCTCCACTGCTCAGGCCAGCAAACGGGCCAGGGAAATTGGTTTGCGCAAAACAGTGGGGGCTTCAAGAGGAAGTATTGTAAGACAGCTCTACGGGGAAACCTTGGTGCTTAGCTTCCTTGCCTTTTTCATTGCCATCATAATGGTTGCCATCTGTCTGCCAGGGTTCAATCAGATGGCGGCAAAAGAAATCACCCTTCTGGACGCCGGAAAACTACCCGTTCTCCTGGGTCTCTTCACCATCGCCCTGCTCACTGGACTGGTCTCAGGCAGTTATCCGGCTCTTTTGCTTTCCCGATATCGCCCCATACAAGTGCTTCGGGACGGCGCATCCAAGGGGGCACGTAATCCCCGATTAAGACGCATATTGGTGATATTCCAATTTACAGCTGCCATTATTCTCATCAGCAGCACACTCATTATCCAGCGTCAGATGCATTATGTACAGAACAAAGATCTGGGATTTCAAAAAACCGATATTGTTCGTCTCAACATCAACAACACACTGCGACCCAATCTGGAGAGCTTCAAAAACCGGCTCAGGCAAAACACCACCATAGTCAGCGTCACCTCAGCCAACACCACACCAAATCAAATCCGTAATATCAATCCATTTTATTGGGAGGGACGCAGCCCTGATGAATCTGAGACGTTGAACTTTACTACCGTTGATCATGATTACTTCAAAACATTCGGCCTTGAAATGGCAGAAGGCCGGGCCTTTGCAAAAGAATTTGCCAGCGATTCAGACCGGGAAAATCCAGGTTATATCATCAATGAAGCGGCTGTGGCCCATACCGGACTAACCGATCCCATTGGAAAGATGTTCTCCATCTGGAACGCTGAAGGGCGCGTAGTGGGTGTTGTTAAGGACTTTCACTCCCGATCTCTGCACGATGTCATCAAACCAGTGATCTTTCTCTGCTCCAACAACTGGCAGCACTATTGGGTATTTATCAGTATTGATCCTTCACAACGCAGAGAAGCCATGACAGCCATTGAGTCCACTTGGGATGAAATGGCCCCCGACTACCCCTGTGATATGGAATTTTTGGAAGACATCGACAGAGAACGCTACGCCGAAGATGGCCGTATTGCCTCTCTCTTCAATGCATTCACTTATCTGGCTATCTTCATTTCCTGCTTGGGGCTCCTCGGTCTGGCCGCCTTTCTGGCTGAACAGCGGACTAAGGAAATTGGCATACGCAAAGCGCTGGGCGCTTCAACATTCAACATTTCACAACTCATGTCCAGGGAATTTATTCTGCTGTTGGGAATTTCAAACCTGCTGTCATGGCCAGTTGCATGGTTTGCCATGCAGCGCATGATGACAGCCTGGGCATACAGAGAGACAATTGCATGGTGGATCTTTGCCGGATCAGGAGCAATAGCCATTCTGATAGCCCTGGCCACTGTCAGCTATCAATCAATAAAGGCGGCAAGATCCAATCCTGTTGATGCATTGAAATACGAGTAGCATAAAGACTCTCCACCTTCAATCTTCAAGAATGATGCAATTGGAGAAAAAAATATGTATATTCAGATACATATGCCGCAATTCCGAAGGATTGGTCATGAAAACATTAATAAAATGCTCTGCAGCATGTTTTCTTCTTATTACTTCCTGGACCGGATGCCTCTCGCAAACATCAGCCAAAATCGATTTATGGAGTTCTTCTACTCAGCTGCGTGGTGCCAATATTCACCAAAGACGAATCTACACTGAACTGGACGGGCCTACATATATGGGCCCCAATCCGGTCGGCCCGCCATACAGACAGGAATCGTTTAATCAATTGGCAGCACTGGGTGCCAATTATGTCAACATCTCACATCCCGGTCTGTTCACAGAAAAACCACCCTACATACTCGACAATATCATACAGACCAATCTTGATACCCTGCTGGCCAGAATTCAACGAGCCGGCATGAAGGCCGTCATCTCATTCCGTACAGGACCGGGGCGTAGTGAATTTACATTTTTTTGGGATGAAGTTGGTGATTGGTTCGATACATCCTACCTTAATGATTCAATATGGCAGGATGCGGCTGCACAAAGTGCCTGGCCCCACATGTGGCAATATACGGCCCAGCGTTATGGGACGCATCCGGCAGTGGTTGGTTTTGACTTGATGGTGGAGCCCAATGCCAATGAAGTTGGCAGCCATGCAGTCAATGATCTGCTGGACATCTGGGAGCCCGATGAATTTGAACGTGATTATGGGGGAACGCTCTATGACTGGAATCAGCTTTATCCTCAAATCATCACCGCCATCCGCCAGATAAATACAGACATGCCCATTCTCGTTGGAGGCATGGGATACAGTGCCGTAGACTGGCTGTCCTATCTGAAGGTACTTAGCGAGACAAATATCGTATATACATTCCACCAGTATCAACCCAATGCCTATACACATCAGCTTCCACCTTTAAACAAGAGCTATCCAGGATATTTTGATACTGACTGGGATGGTGAACCAGAGAACTTCAACAGACAATGGCTGATCTCGCTCATGAGCACAGTAGATGATTTTCTCTCAACATATCAGGTTCCGGTAGCCGTCAATGAATTTGGCCTCATGCGCTGGCAGCCGAATGCTGCTCAATATATGGATGATATCATGGCTCTCTTTGAAGAACGCGGTCTTAACCATGCCCTCTGGCTTTGGGAATCAGACTGGGAGGCCCGTATAGAGCAGGATGATTTCAATTTTCTTCATGGCCCTGATCCTGCCAACCACTCACAGGTTAATCGCTCCGACTTGATTGATGTCATCAAAAAATATTGGTCTCGAAACAAGGAAATCAATACTCATACTCCAGAAGAACCGAATAGCAATGTCCAAAATTCCTTCGTTCTCTACCCCCCCTTTCCCAATCCTTTTAATCCGGAAACAACAATACAATACACTCTACCTGCAAATGCCGAAGTCAAAGTGGAAATTTATAACATAATGGGACATCGGGTTCGTGAACTATTCAACAGAAAAACCATGACCGCCGGCCGCCATAAAGTACTTTGGAACGGTCTGGACAGCAACAAGAGAGATCTGCCCTCCGGTGTCTATATCTATCAAATTACAGTAGGTGACCAAGTTAAGACCAACCGTTGCCTGCTATTAAAATAAATAAGCATGTTAAAAAAAAATTGCGCAAGATGGAATCAGCTGCCGTTCCAAGCGTGGAAGCTTAAGAGTTGGAATTTGATATTTTTTGCTATTTGCTATTTGGTATTTGCTTTTTGGCACTTGCTATTTGCTATTGGATATTCATCCTTGATTTTCTATTAAAAAATGATTATCCTACAATTCATACTGTCTTAAAATACTATTCATACATTTTTCCTGTCTTTCTTAATGTACTAACCTCAGGAGGCGAGCATGACAGCCAATCGCATTAGAACCATTTTTTTATGTGTCTTATTGTACGTTATCGGAGTCACCAATCAGGGATTTACTCAAGATCCACCACAAGTTGTGGCTGAAAACTATATTGGTGGGTGGTCAGTAGATTGCGTTCTCCACGGTGACTATGTCTATTTTGCTCATGGTAGATTCCTGAGCATACTGGACATTACAGGCAGCCCCATGACACTAGTCAACAGTTTGAAGCTAAATAGTGAGTGCAATAAGCTTAAGGTTCATAATAACCACCTCTATGTTTTTTATACCTTTAAAGATACTGCAATTGATGTATACACATTGAGCCAGCCTACAGCACCGGCAATAGTTCATCGTATGCCGATTCGCTCCCGGTTCCCCTTTGCCGGTGCATTTCTCGGCAATCGGCTGGCAATGGCCATGGATGACAGTGCAGCCGTTTTTGATGCTTCCACATCCACTACCCTACCGATATTGCAAACCATTTACACACAGGCCAACCAAGTAGCAGTTAATGACAGTTTACTGGCCATCGCCGGTCCGGACAGCCTGCATCTTTATACCTATATTAGCGGCCAATATACAAGCCGCAGCAGCATAGCTTTACAAGGTATAACCGTATTGACTTTTTACAATAACAGGCTGCTGGTGGGCAAACAGGGTTATCCGGATATCGGCGTAGGCATTTACGACTTTAATTTAACACGGCTGAGTTTTGCTGAGACATTCATTAAAAACGGTAATGTTACTGCATATAAGAATCCTTCACAAATCATTGTCAGAGAACAGCTGGCCTATGTAGCTACAACCGGTGGCGCAAATTTATTTATCATTGATATCAGCAATGATACCGACCCGCAGATACACAGCTCTCAGGCATTTGAAGAAGGCGTATACCCCAGTGCCCGCGGTTTGGCATTAGGCTATCCCAATGCCTATATGGCTACCGGCTCCAGCGATAACGGTCTATTACGCTGGGACATAACGAATCCCGCTGCACCCGTTGTAGAATCATCTTATCAGGCCCCCTGGGACGGAGTGGATCTCTGTGCAAAGGGGGATACAGTTTTCATAGCCTCCGCAGAACGGATCTGGACCTATAAAGTTCATGAAGACGCTCAATATACAGTACTGGGATCAGACACTGCCTATCATGGAATTGGCCATCTGGGAATCGGCAACGGGCACCTTCTGGCTCTGAATGAAAGCACACTGAATGTAGTGGATTACAGCAATCCCAATCACTTACAGACTCTGGGACAATATGTTTCTTCCAACGGAAAACTCATGAATGTTGAATCCGACGGGCAATCAGCTATATTGTTCTGTAATGGAGAGAGTGTCAGTACAATAGAATGGATAGATATCTCCACTCCGGCACAACCTGCGCCTCTGGCCAGCCATGAACTTACAGGTTCAGCCAGAGATCTATTCCTTCTTCCGTCAGACTCCCTGGCTTTTGCAGCCGTTCACTCGGAAACTGCCGATCAGATTCACACTCTGGATTATACTGATCTGAACAATATCATTGACCTGGGGGTCATCCCGCTTGAAAGCATGGCTATGTGCGTATGGGTTGGTGACACATTGCTCCTGGCCGGCAGTGCGGATATTGCTGCCAACACATGGAACCTGGAATCGTTCAGCATCAACGATATATCCAATCCTATACGTATTGCACGAACTGGAGGCCAGGGTATCATTATCGACGTAAAAGTATATGAAGGAATTGCCTATGCATCCATACAGGGCAATATAGATGAACAAGGGTCTAAAGCCCTGCCCTGGAGATCAACAACTGCTCAAGACGGCCACTTCCTTCAGAGATCCGGCCAGGCTGGTGGCGGAGGTACTGCAGGGATAATAGCATTTTTTGAGGCCTTCATGCTTCAAAAAATTCATGAAATCGGGGTCAATGGTGCCATGAAACTCATTTTATTACCACTTCTGGCTGTCCTTGGCATCATAATCTTTCTTGGTTTTATTTCACCGTCAACTCTAATGCCCAGTGGTAGCATGGGACTCATAATCATGTGTTTAGCCGGAGCGATTACCGGTATTAATCCGGCAGGATCACTCTCAGGCAATCAACCAAATACACCTGTATTGGAACAAAATTACCCCAATCCCTTTAACCCGACAACCACTATACGCTATCATATAGACAAGATGTCGAAAGTTAAATTGACTGTCTATAATGTCAACGGACGCAAAATTGGCTGCCTGGTTGACGGGACTAAAAACAATGGCGTCCATGAAATTAGATTTGATGGCCGGGAAATGGCCTCAGGCATGTATACCTATGTTCTGGAAATCAACGGAAAACGTCAGTCACAGCGAATGTTGCTGGTAAAGTAAAATTTTAAGAGCCCGGCACTCTTAATGTGCCGGGCTTTTATCATGCTCTTATTCTGTATACACCTCATCAAAGGCCTCACTCCAAAAGAATCATCTTCTTCATTAAATAAAAACCTTTCATCCGGATTGAATAAAAATAAATACCCGAGGGGAGGCCCTGCCCGTTAAACACTACTTTGTACATCCCGGGCGCATAGATTCTATGAGTCAACACCGAGACCTCCCGTCCCAGTAGATCCACAACTTTCAATATGACATGACTTTGAGTGTCCAGGCTAAAACGAATGACTGTTTCCGGATTGAAGGGATTGGGATAATTTTGTGAAAGGATAAACTGATCGGGTTTAGCTTCTGGAATATTCTCTATAAAAGAAACACCCCCGTTTTCCGTGTAAAGTATTGTCCCATTATCTCCGACGATCCAACCAGTATTTTCGTCAATAAAAAAAACACAATTAAAATCCACCGATTCTTCTGTTGAACTAATACTTTTTTTCCCTAGCGGAGGATTCTCTTTTTCCCAGGTTTTTCCTCCGTCGGTCGTTTTAAAAATCGTTCCCTCAGACCCAACAATATAGCCGGTGTTCTCATTGACAAAATTGACTGAACTTAGGTCTTCCCATGTACCCAATTCATGCTTTGTCCATGTTTCTCCGCCGTCTGTTGTTGTGTAGATATGACCATTTTCTCCAGTAGTAATCCCATTATTTTCATCTGTAAAGTGGACTGAATACAGGTTCAATGCACCATCGATTTTATCCGTTGTCCAGGTTTCTCCGCCATCTGTTGTTTTTACTGTTGTTCCCATATTCCCAACCGCATAGGCAACACTTGTAGTTGGAAAATGGACTGATTGAAGATTGTCGGTATTTGGGTAAGTAGATTGCGCTGTCCAGGTTTCTCCGCCATCTGTTGTTGTTAAAGTTATTCCATTTTCTCCAACAGCAATCCCATTATTTTCATCCGTAAATTCTACATCATACAAAGAAAATGTTGTACCACTATTCTGTTCTGTCCAGGTTTCTCCGCCGTCTGTTGTTTTGAGTATTGTTCCGTCATGCCCTACACAATAACCAACGTTATTATCAACAAAATGAATATCCTTAAGTCCACCTCCAAGTTCATCTTCTTTATACGTGTATACAGTAATCCAAGAGCCATCGCCTGTTTTCTTCTTAATATTTCCCATTCCGTCGCAAGTCCATACAGTATTATTCCCCTCCATTAAACTTTTCCCAATCTTGCCCAAGAATGAGACAGCGCACACTGAAAGCAAATCCGGTGCCACACGAATATCCGTTGTCGACAGACTGCTTCCATCAACCGATAAATTCAGGAGGACAGATCTGCCCACGGCAAAACCGGTATTCGATGATGTAAAAAAGAGGTCATTCAGATAATTCGTTGTGCCGCTGTTTTGCGGGGTCCATACAGCGCCGGCGTCTGTTGTTTTAAGAATGGTTCCATTTTGTCCGGCGATATAGCCTGTGTTAGCATCTGTGAAATAAACCGTTGTAAATTTGTCGTCCCCCAGATCTGTCACTGCCCAGGTTGCGCCGCCATCTGTTGTTTTTACGATGATGCCATAAGAGCCAACAGCATAGCCGTTGTTTTCATCCGTGAAAAAGAGGGACTGCAGGGCTTTGGTCGTATTACTGGTTTGAACCGTCCAGTTTGCGCCTCCGTTGGTTGTTTTTAAAATCGTTCCGCTCTGACCCACTGTCCAACCGGTGTCAGCACTGGTAAAGAAGACGGCATTCAGGTCTTTGTCGGTGCCGCTTGGGATGGGAGTCCAGTTGGCTCCTCCATCGAGAGTTTTAGCAATGACGCCATTATTCCCAACAGTATATCCGGATGTTGCTGTTGGGAAATAGATTGAAAGCAAATATTCTGCCGTGCCGCTGTTATGCAAAGTCCATGATGCTCCACCGTCTGCTGTTTTTAATATAGTGCCGTCTTCACCCACGGCGCAGCCATTGTCTGCGTCAGTAAAAAAGACAGAGAGTAAATCATAATTTAACATATCATCCACAAAATCCCAGTTTTCACCGCCATCGATTGTTTTTATGATTGTGCCCTGCAACCCCACGACATATCCGGTGTCTTCATCGGTAAAGAAAACGGACTTCCAGTCCTTATTCATTGTGGGGAGGCTGATGTCGATCCATTGAGCATGGGTGTGTGGGACGATCAACAAAGTAATGACAAAGAGAAGTAAGAAACTTTTAACAGATTTTTTTTTTGTGTGAATTTTCATAGTTTCCCTCCGGTTGTATTTTTTTCTATAGTTTAACCTTTTAATGAATTAGTCAGTTAAACTTAGAGCATCAATATCACCCCCCGCACTACATTACAAATCACTTCCACATGCCGGGGATTACCAAATTCAGAACTCCCTTTTCACGCATTTTTTCATTGAACCGACGCGCTGCATCTAATACACCCTGCTTGTATTCCAACTTATACGCCACCAGAGAATCTGCGTACATTTTATACACAGCTATCTGCTGTGTTGTTGGCGCAAAATCACCACGCTGTACACCATTGGCCAGATTCATAAGCTTTGAATAAAGCATAGTAGGCCCCCGAAGGTCATCTGCTCCAGTGCCCGTCAGAGTTAACTGAAAAAACTTCTTTTCCAAATTGATACAAACTTTATCCAGCGAATCAGCCTCAGCAATAAACGTTTTTAATGAATCGCATACTTTCAACATAGGCTGAAGATCATCAATCTGCCTTCTGATCCATTCAATCTGATTTATCATGCGAGCTGTCTCTGAAATGGCGTCCCTAATCTTCAAAGCAAAATCCACCTGCCGGCTGGCGTCCTTAATACCACTCTCGGTATTAGGATCTTTCCGCACAGTTAAAGGCTGTGTCATTAGAGAATCACCAACTAGCAGCTGCACTGTGTACTGTCCTGGCTTGACCCGGGGGCCTTTAAAACCACCCTGTCCCCAAGTCACCAGAGGCCGCCATCCTTTTGTACCATAGCGCAATCTCTCCGGGCCATGCCCTTCTCCGGGATGACCCAATGGTGCTGTGCGCAATTTTGGCTCAACAGCCCGGTCATGCCGTAAATCCCACCAAAATCGATTAATACCTTTTTTCCTGGGAAACTTTTTAATTTTTCGAATAACTTTATTATCCCCGTCAAGAATAGAAAGTATCACTGAATCCTTGGGTACAACTTTGAAGTAGTAATGAATACATGCTCCGTAAGGCGGATTCTTGCCGTCGGAATTAGATCTGACACTGGCATTTGAGTGTACCTCCTGAAAACGATAAGCATCCCTCGGTTTAAAAAGACAATTTTCACGGTCAGACAAATCTGAATACAGAGTACGCAACGGTGTAATGTCATCCAAAATCCAGAAACCACGGCCATAAGTACCCACTACCAGATCATTAAAATGCTCCTGCACAACCAGCCAGTGCACTGGCACATGAGGTAAATTATTCTGTAGCGGCATCCAGTGTTTTCCGTAATCCGGAGTCCAATATATCGCATTCTCAGTACCCAGATAGAGCATGCCCTGTTTTACGGGATCCTCTCTGATGCAATGGGCATAACTCAACATGGTAGAGGGGATAGATTTACTGATACATTGCCATGATTTACCGTAATTCCCGGTTTTGAACACATAGGGATTGCGATCATTCATTCGATGCGCATCCACAGCAATATAGCAGACCGCTGCATTAAACCGCGAAGGTTCAATATTGCTAATAATCCCCCAATCAGGCATACCTTTTATACTGTTGCTTACATTGGTCCAATTTTTTCCACCGTCACGGGTAATGTGCAGCAAGCCATCGTTGCTGCCGGCCCAAATCAAACCTTCCTCTACTTTTGATTCAGCCAAAGCAAACAAGGTACACCCATAATCAACACCTATATTGTCAATTGTTAACCCGCCTGATTTTACCTGCCGGCTCTTGTCATTTGTAGTTAGATCAGGGCTGATCAATGTCCATGATTCACCGCCGTCTTCAGATTGATGCACATATTGACTGCCCACGTAGATACGGTTGTGATCATGAGGAGATATAACTATAGGAAAGGTCCAATTCCAACGGAATTTCAAATCTGCAGGAGCCCAGCCCATAGGTTCATCCGGCCATACAGTTACAGTTCTGGAATGACCTGTTTGCAAATTATACCTTGTTAACAATCCGTCATAGCCTCCGGCCCAGACAATATTGTTATCAACGGGATCAACAATTGAAAAACCGCACTCAAAACCGCCGACATCGTGCCATTGACCCGAATGAATCACTTTGCCGTTGCGGCTATTGCTGGGCCCCATAAAAGTCGGCCCATCCTGCCTGTTGCCATAGACATTGTATGGTATACGGCTGTCCACCTCCACATGATACATCTGGGCATTTGGCAGTGTCGGCCTGTGCCATGATTTTCCGTGAGTCTGTGAAATGCCTGCAGTAAAATCATTGCCAACAATCATACGGTGGGAGTTTAACGGATCAATCCACATATCATGATCATCACCGCCAATTTCAGGCAACTTCACAGCATTCTTACCGCCGTCAACAGACTTCCAGACTCCATGGGCAAGAAAGTAGACCTCATCCTCATCTATTGGAGAAACGACACAGCGTGTATAATAATGAGGCCGCTGTGTATACTGCTGATCATGACTTATCAGTTTCCATTTTCTGCCACCGTCATCGGAACGGAAAAGCACTCCTTTAAATTTATACTGGTCAGTTTCAATAAGTGCATAGATACGGTCGGAATTGCTTGGTGCTATTGCTACGCCAACTTTCCCCAAAGGCGATTTTGGCAGCCCATTTGCTTTTAATTTTTTCCACGTGTCTCCACCGTCTCTTGAAACAAAGAGCCCGCTTCCGCTGCCGCCACTGCGTCTCTGCCAGGTACTCATCTCAATCTGCCACATGCCTGCAAAAAGAATACGTGGATTATTAGGATCCATGGCAATATCAGAACACCCTGTCTTCTCATCCACAAAGAGTACCCGCTCCCAGTTTCTGCCACCGTCCTGCGTACGATAAACACCCCTGTCTTGCTGAGGACCATAACAGTGTCCCAGTGCTGCAGCAAAAACCACATCCGGGTTCCTGGGATCAATTACTATGCGTCCAATACGTCCGGTTTTTTTTAGTCCCATACACTTCCAGGAACGACCACCATCTGTTGATTTATATATTCCGTTTCCCACAGAAATATTACTTCTAATAAATGTCTCACCTGTTCCGGCCCATACTACCTGATTATCTGATGGTGCCACAGCCAGTGCTCCAATTGATGAAACATCCAGCTTATCAGACACAGGTGTCCAGTGTATGCCACCGTCAATTGTCTTGAAAACACCGCCTGAAGCAGCTCCGGCATAATAAGTCAGGGGATCTCCCGCAATACCGGTTACAGAAATAATTCGATTCCCCGGAGGACCTATGTAACGGTATGGCAGTGCCTTATATACTTCAGGTTTAATTGTCTGCGCTAACAAAGCAACAGATGAAAAACAAACACAGAAGAGTATCAACTTGAATGACAATGTTATAATTGAGCTGGTAATTTTTGATATTTTGAACGATTTTGACATAACTAAGTCCTTATTTTTAAATATGACTTAAACCACTATTTTAGTAATTATGGTTTACGTTTTACTATCAAGATCGGGACGATGCTATGGACACTTATGCATATGCCCCACATGGGCATACACACTGAAATTTTCGACCTGTTCAAAAAAAACATTTTAAGTTGATTGAATTTTGCAGTGGATAATGAAGTATAGGGAAAATGATGCTAAAAAAGCAAGAAAAACCGAAACAACAATATCTTTCCCCTTTTATTTATTTTATTTGCTTCTTAACTTCATATGAAGAGTTCTAATATAAATCCGGATAAATCGCAATGAATACTAACTCTGAACAAGAAAAAACCGATATACATCACAGGCTTGAGCGGGATTTGATGGCAAGCCGACACCAACTGGGTGAACGTGTCAAAGAACTGAAGTGTCTCTACGCCATCTCCAGGCTGGTGCAGAAGCAGGGCATTGCCCTGGATGAAATGTTTAAAGGTGCGCTTCAGTTTATCCCTCCGGCATGGCAGTACCCGGAGATCGCCTGTGCAAAGATAAATTTAGGTGATGCTGAATATAAAACGGCCAATTACAGAGACATGCCGTGGAAGCAGTCCCGGGATATCGTGATGAACAATGCGACGATCGGAGTACTGGAAGTGGGCTATCTGGAGGAAAGGCCAGCATCGCATGAGGGGCCGTTTCTCCAGGAGGAAAGGGCACTGATCAACACTATCGCCGACCGTCTGGGCAAGGCCGCTGAATATATCGAGATGCGCAGCTCATTGGAGGAGAGTGAGATCAGTTTTCGCGACCTGGTGGAGAATTCTCTCATCGGCATTGTCATCCTTCAAGACGGACTTGTGGCCTATATGAATTCCGAGCAGAGGCGCATCTCGGCTGAACTGCCCCTGGCCTTCAGCGAGATGCACTGGAACAGTATTCATGTGGATGATGTGGAAAGAGTGAAACAGGGCTATGAAGACATTGTCCATGGCCGGAGAAAACGCATCAATATGGATTTTCGATTTTCAACAAATTCAACGCCCGTTGAAATGAAATGGGTGTACTGGCGGGCCAATATTGTGGCCTATCAGGGGAAAGATGCTGTGCTGTTTAATATGCTGGATGTCTCCCGGTCCAAGCATCTTGAGAGCCTGCTCCGCGTCAAGGACAAAATGGCCTCTCTGGGCCATGTCACGGCGGGCATTGCCCATGAGATCCGGAATCCACTCTCCGGCATCAATATTTATCTTAATGCGCTGGATAAAATAAATCATGACGGTGCTGAAGACGAGCAGGTGCATCAAATCATTCGGCAAATGCAGTCAGCCTCAGGCAAGATTGAATCCATCATCAAGCGGGTGATGGATTTCTCTCGGCCCACGGAACCCAAACGGAAATGGATCCATATCAACGCCCCTATCGAAGAGGCTGCGGAACTGTCCTCTGTGACTTTGAGTAAAATCGGCATCAAGTTGACTCAGAAACTGGAAGAGAATCTGCCACTATGCTACGCCGATGCGCTGCTCCTGGAGCAGGTCTTGCTGAATCTCATCACCAATGCCGCTGAGGCCATGAAAGAGAACCGTACTGAGAAGATCATCGCCATCGCATCGTCTCTAAAAAAGGACCGTTTCCGTATCACCGTGTCTGATTCCGGCCCCGGTGTCCCCAACCCGGTCAAAGAGAAAATATTCGATCCTTTCTATTCCACCAAGAGCGGGAATACCGGTATTGGATTGAGCCTGGGGCATCGTATCATCACCGACCACGGCGGCACACTGGACGTCGAGGTCAGCCGCTGGAGCGGAGCGCAATTTGTCATCGAAATTCCATTAAAACAGGTTGATAAATGATAAATTTCACACTTTTTGTCGTTGATGATGAAGAAACCATCCGCGATGGCATGGCCACTGTGCTGGCGCCGCAATACCGTGTGCATGCATTCGACAATGCAGAGGCGGCTCTGGAGGCCATCCCGCAGCACCGTCCCGATCTGATTCTTCTGGACATCGGCCTGCCCGGTATGAACGGAGTGGAAGCACTGAGGGCCATCCGCGAGAAGCATCCCTCCATATTGGTGATTATGATCACGGCCTATGAGGATGTACAGACTGTGATTGAGGCGATGAAACTGGGGGCCTATGACTATGTCATCAAGCCTATACAGATGGAGAGTCTGGAACTGTCTATCGGCAATGCCCTGGAAACCATACGGCTGAGGCGGGAGGTGCAGGCATTGCAGGAGCAGTGCCTCAAGGATAATCTGCCTTTTTTTATCGGCGAGAGCCATATCATTCAAGATGTCATTGCATTAATCAAACTTGTAGCTCAGAGTCCCGATACGCCGATCTTGATTCTGGGTGAGACTGGAACCGGTAAGGAACTTATTGCCAAGGCCGTTCACTACAGGAGTCCCAATTTCAAAGGGCCCATGGTGACCATGAACTGCGCTTCCATTCCCGGAGAATTGCTGGAAAGCGAGCTCTTCGGCTATGAGAAAGGTGCCTTCACCGGAGCCAGCGCATCGGGGAAAAGGGGACTCGTTGAAGAGGCCCGGAATGGTTCGCTTTTTCTGGACGAAGTAGGCGATCTCAGCCTCAGCGCCCAGGCCAAGCTTCTCCGTTTTCTGGAGGAGGGCGAGTTCTACCGCGTGGGTGGATTGAAAAAAATCCGAGTCAATACCCGCGTCATCTCCGCTACCAATCGCGATCTTGAGGCCATGATGGAGACAGGGGATTTCCGTAGAGACCTATACTACCGCCTTGGCGTCATCAGGGTCGCAGTACCCTCACTCAACCAGCGGCGTGATGATATTCTCCCTCTGGCCCGTTTCTTTCTGGACGGTTTCAGCCGCAAGTTCAATAAAGACGTCAGTGATTTTACTGCCGAAGCCGTAAAGGCACTGCACCATCAAGAGTGGACCGGGAACATCCGGGAACTGCGGAATGCTGTTGAAAGAGCTGTGCTAATTGGACAGGGTCAACAAATTTCGGTTCAAGATCTGGGGCTGCACATTGATACCGTACCCACTCTGGAAAGGGGCCCGGGCATATGGAATCTCCCTGCCATCCCCGAAGCTGGCATAGATATCGAAGACCTCGAAAAGGCTGTGGTACGGCATTATCTGGAAAGTGCCATGGAGATGGCCGGCGGCAATGAGAGTGGAGCTGCCCGGCTACTGAAGCTCAATCACCACACTTTTCGGTATCGGCTGAAAAAATTGCGTGAAGATAGTGGCGTAAACAAGTAAAAAGGATAAAGTTAAAAGTCAAAAGTTAGAGCAAGAATTTTTATCACAAAGTTTCTATAAAAAATGTGCAGACCTAAAATTTTCTATCCCCGGAGCAAGCCGACAAAGTATTTCAAAAAAATTTCCTTCGGACAGGCCTGCTTATAAAAGCGAACTCATCACAAGCGACAGGGATTTTAACCCGAAGAGATTAAAACAAGGAGCCTACTTGCTGCAAATACCTTAAATTGGTATTGAATTGTCCAAAGACGCAGTCAAGTAGGCCCTAATGCAATACTACAAAGACATTGAACGTTTTGTAGAAAGTAAAACAGTTTTTACGGTATAATTGTATTATCACTCCGCCCAACCGTATTCACACGCCCGATCACTCAGATAATCATGGCCGAGCGTGCCCAGTCATAATGCGAGGCACTTAGCACTTCTCTGCTGGGCATGGCATACCATATTTTTTTTCCGCGCTTTATAAAAGCAAATCCGGATTTGACACTCTGATAGGTAAACCGCCCGGCAAAAGTCCGTTCCATGATTTTGGTTTTCTTGCCGCGTATAGTAACCGCTTCAATACATCTTTTCAGATGCCCGAATTTATGATCATACAGCGGACCGATATTCCCGGTATGAACACTGTCCTGTGTGGCTACGCTTAGATCGCAATAACACAGTGCCGGCAGACTTAGCTTGAATGTATCCGAAACCATATAATCCCCAAAGTCCTTGAGAGGCAGAGAACTGATCACTAGAGGATGGACCGGGCAGAGATCCTGATAGACATAATAAGGTGCCTCTTCAGCCGCATCCGGAAATGGGCTCTGTTCCAGGCCCAGTGTCCTTCCATCCGGAGTGGTCATATAAAGCCGGCCCATTTTGTCCAAGGGTATTCTCTCCAATACACGATAGGCTGCCAGATAGATAGAATTCTTAAGTTTGCCGTTTTCATGAGGGACGGTATGTTTCCGGGCATACGCCCAGTCAAAGTCATTACCGAATTCTCCGGTTAATTCTACAAACATCAGCTGTTCATGAGAGCCGGTCTTGATGCTTGTAGCCAGATAGGAGCCAAATTGATCAGGCTTCAACATGGAGGCAATCAGAAGCTCATTGGGAAAAACAGTCATATAATAATAGATTCCTGCCATGACGCTCCCTCCTAATTAAAAAGTGATGTGATCCACCTCAGCAAATTGTATTTGCTGAACAGAGGCACGGCAATCAGAGATATAACCGCAATAATTTTTATCAGAATATCAAGAGAGGGACCAACGGTATCTTTCAGAGGGTCACCGACCGTGTCACCGACCACGGAAGCCGAATGCGCGTCAGATCCCTTTCCGCCATAATTGCCTTTTTCTATATATTTTTTAGCATTGTCCCATGCCCCCCCTGAATTGGCGGCAAAAAGAGCCAATACTACAGCAGTCAATGTCGTGCCGATCAGCAGACCGCCCACAAAGCGCGGACCAAGCAGAAATCCCCCTACAAGCGGCGTGGTCACAGCAAGCATAGCGGGCAGTTTCATTTCCGCCAGCGCACCGGCAGAACTGATCTTGATACAGACTGCGTAATCAGGCCGTGTTTCCCCGGTCAGAATGCCTGGGATTTCTTCAAACTGCCGGCGGACTTCCTGTACCATTTTACGGGCAGCTTTGGACACGGATTCAATCAGAATCCCCGAAAACAGAAACGGCAGTGCGGCACCTGTCAGACCTCCGGAAAGGGTCAAGGTATCAATAAAATTAAGATTTAACTCAAATCCGCGGGTATCGCCTGGATTGGCCTGGGCGTACAGAAATGAACAGAACAACGACAGAGCTGCAAGCGCAGCGGACCCAATGGCAAAACCCTTTCCAATGGCGGCCGTTGTATTGCCCACGGCATCCAGATGATCCGTAATTTCACGAACCGATGGATCCAGTTTGGACATTTCGCTAATGCCGCCTGCATTATCTGCAATCGGTCCGTACGTGTCCACAGAAACCGTGGCCACAACATAGGAGAGCATGCCAATGGCTGCCATTGATACTCCATATAGCCCTGCCACGGCATTGGCCAGGATAATTGTCAATGCCAGCACCAGAATCGGGAAAAATACGGATTCCATGCCTGTGGCCATTCCCTGTGTAATATTAAGGGCGGTTCCTTCCCGACTGGCTTCGGAAATCAGTTTTGTCCTCCGGTAATCGAAACTGGTGTACACCTCCGCCAGCTGTCCAATCACAATTCCGGCGATATTTCCGGCCATTGCTGCAACCCAGGGACTCAGCACACCAAGTTTGAAACCCATTGGGCCGAAATCCTCTCCACGCAGGAACCACCAGGTAAAAACACCGGTTCCAATCATCGTCAGGACTGCAGAAAGCTGTGTGGAAAAATTCAATTCACGGTGCGGATTATCGCTGATCTTTTTGGACAGTAAAAAGAGAATGCCCACAATACAGGCCAGAATGCCGATGCCGGCAAAGACCAGGGGATAGACTATCAGGCGTGAAACTAAGGTATATTGAATACTGGCCTCGCCAGCGTGAAGATTGGTATAATACATATAAGCCACAAGTACTACGCTTGCGATCATCGAACCGATATAACTTTCTAGCAGGTCTGCGCCCAATCCGGCCACATCACCCACATTGTCGCCAACATTATCCGCGATTGTGGCTGGATTTCTCGCGTCGTCCTCCGGAATATGCGCTTCGGTTTTGCCGACCAAATCGGCACCCATATCAGCGGCTTTGGTAAAAATGCCACCGCCAACGCGGTCAAACATCGCAATAATTGAACAGCCCAGCGCGTACCCGGACACAGTCATGGTAAAGGGAATATAAGTAATGCCCAGCCAGTTAGCCTGGATTGCTAAATTTTCAGGATTTAACTGTCCCAGCAGTTTTCCGAAAATGGCATACATGAGTGTCAGGCCCAGAAGTGCAAATCCGCCTACACATAGCCCCATTACCGAACCGCCGCGGTAAGCGACTTTCAATGTTTGCCCGATACTTCCTGTTTCACGTGCTTTGTTGGCGACCCGGACATTGGCAATTGTTGCGATCTTCATGCCTATCCATCCTGCGGCACCGCTCATCAACGCCCCCACGACAAAAGCGACGCCTGCAGACCAGGAGACACACACGGCCAGAAAAACGGCAAGCAGAGCCGCAATCCGCGCGATGACCCAGTATTCATGGCTAATAAAAGCATCCGACCCCTCACGGATGGCTCCGGCTATCTCCTGCATCAACGGCGTACCGGCAGGCATTCGCTTCACCGCATAAAAATTTATTCCGGCGAGCGCCAATGCCGCTGCGGCGGCCAATGTCACAAATCCGAGCATCATAATACCACCTTTTCTTTAAAGGCACCGAAATGATACTGACAAACTGTCTTCCTATCCCATCGATACAGAAGTGCCGTTTAACGAATTCAATAAAATGCAGAATCCTGGGACTTGATGTACGGATTGTTGTTTGTCGTATTATCGATAAAAGGTTCATTCTCAACATACAGGTACATCGTCCGGGTTGTACACATACACGATAATAACCCAGACAACCTCCTGTCCATTACATGGCCCTGTCCCAGGCAACAGAGATCGGCTCAGGAAATTGCCATTGCGATATGTGGTTATGGTCAGCTATATACAATCCGCTTTCGGTTCTATTATTATAACCCTGCCACGAGTTGAAAGGAATTTCATTCATGCAGCTTTCATTGACGATGGTTTTGGTTTTTTTATCAGGATTGGCCTCAAGTTCTTCCTTAGCATCTCGATATCTACTTTGGGCAGCCAGCTGAGGCTGTTCAGTATGCAGCTCTGTGAAAATGATCTGACGGAATATTTTACCCGGCCTGTGGGTTGCATACCATGCATACTCGACAGGAGTCAGATTGGAAACCAGAAGCAGTTCAACAGGACAAATCACCAGATACAGTCTGGGATGACGCTCTGACACATCCGGGATGCCGGCTTCTCTGGCCACATCTGAAGGCATCATTTCCTCACTGCAGTTGTGGCTCTTAAAGGTTTGCAGACTTCCGCCGTTTTTCATCTCCAGCGTTTCACCGCTGGTTTGTACGAGAAACAACTTTTTATAGGCATCGATCGGCGTACATGAAAAGGCATTGTTGGAGAGCGCGGTTTTGGTGCGCTTGCCGGCTGCAGCAGCAGCCATTGCAGCCTCGGTATCCGTTTCGGGAGTTCTCCAGCCGCCATCATTCAGATACTTGAAATCCGACCTCAACCCCTTGATCGCAAGCTCAATAAAAATCTTTCTTCCTTTAAAATGTTTTCCGGAACCGGGGCTGCGGTGCATCGCAAGATGACCTGCTCCGAGTGAAGTGGCTGTGAGTGAGCCATGGGGAACAGATAAAATCAAGTGAACGTTAGACATTGGCTTCTCCTTATACAACACGTACTGATTCTTGAACCGGAATTATTTTACAATCGTCCTCCACCAATCAAAGGGAGCCTACTTGCAGCAAATACCTTAAATTGGTATTGAATTGTCTAAAAATGCCCTAATGCAATAATATAAAGATACTAAACATTTTGTAGAAAGTAAAACAGTTTTTTTCTCCCCCCGCTTGTCATCTCGAAGAGTTCCTTCCTGAGAGATCTTAAAAAGATTAGTTAATGATGTAAACTTTAAGTTATAAGATCTCTCACCGCCGGTGAAGCTGGCGTTCGAGATGACAGCAAAAGAAATGGAGTGTTGCTCCCTCCGCTTTTAAAATTTCCGAATCCACCTTCTCATTTTTCCTGTTTTCGACACTTTTCA
>JAGLOF010000199.1 GCA_023139105.1 bacterium | reverse complement strand
CCTATTTCCTTGGTTGTGAAGAAGGGTTCGAATATTCGGGATTGATGTTCTTCCGGAATACCCATGCCATTATCGGTTACTTTAATCTCAATGATATCCTTGTCCATCCTGGAAGATATTTTAATAATTCCTTTGGGACTGTCATGCACTTTCAGTCTCTCACTTATTGTATAGGCCGCGTTAATAATTAGATTGAGAAAGACCTGGCCGATTTCTTGTCTCAGGCAGGGAATAAACATTAAATCTTCCTGAAGATCAAGCTCAATTTCGGCTACATACTTCCACTCATGCCGTGCTATATTAGTTGTATTTCTTATAATCTCATTGATATCAAAAGGCACTTTTTCCTTTTCTCCCGGATGTGCGAATTCTTTCATTGCCTGTACGATATCACTGATTCTTTTTATGCCTTCCTTTGACTGCACAATGGATTCAGGAATCGCCTCTTCAAGATAATCCATCTCCGCTTCTTGAATTTCTTTTTCAAGCTCGCCTCTAAAGCGAGCGTATTTTTTATCACCGGAGAGAGCAGAGCCGATCTCCCTGGCCTTTTGAATAACTTTCCCGATATCCTGAAACGCCTCGCCTAAAAAATGAACATGTGAGCCAATGTACTGTACAGGCGTATTAATCTCATGCGCTATGCCTGCCGCCAGCTGTCCAACCCCAGCCAATTTTTCAGATTGGATAAGCTGGGCCTGAGCCTCTTTCAACCTTTTTTCCGCCTCTTTACGTTCCAGTATCTCCTCTTTAAGGTCTTTATTCAGCACTCTGAGTTCTGTAGTGCGCTCTTCAACTTTACTTTCAAGCAGGTCATAGGCTTTTTGCAGGGCCGCTTCCGCCTGCTTACGTTCTGTAATATCACGGATTACACCATCGATAGAGATCGGCTTTTGGTCATCTCCCAAGACAATATAAGAGCTGACCAAAACATCGGCTTCCTCTCCATTTTTTTTCAATAGTTTTAATTCATAATTTTTTATTCGCCCCGATTGTATCAGTTTTTTAACTAATCTCCTTCTTTCCAGAGGATTGCTATAGACATCAAGTACAGAACGCCCTATCAACTCTTGGGGATCATAACCGGCAATGGCTTTTACAGAAGGGCTGAGAGCTATTAAAGTTCCATTCATATCTGTTTGATAATAAAGATCCTGAAATTGTTCAAATATTGTTCGATATTTTTTTTCACTCTCCTGAAGGGCTTCCTTTTGCAGACATGCATTACAGGCACTGGCCAGTTTAATATTCAGAGGATGAAGCGATTTTACCTCGTAAGGATTCAAAGGGGCACTGCAACGCACAAGAATTATCAATCCAAATCCAGGCAGATCCATAATATGAAAAAACTCGCCTGTCCTGCATTTTTCAACTATTGGCAGACTTTTGTCGAACTCAGTAGCATTTTCTGCTACGACATAATCATGAATTTTTGCCAGAGCGGTGTGGTAGACCGAACTATTCCTGATGGTTCTGGGTATCGAACAGATCATACTGTATTCTACTGTCCCGCCTGCCTCTTTTTTGCCAAGAATACTTCCGCTGCAACAGTTCAGTTTCCGAAGGTAAGTGGAGAGGGCGGCTTTAGTCATATTCTTCAAATCAAGGCTGCTACCTATGGACATGGCTATTTCATAAAATACTTGTACTTGTTCAGCGCGTGTTGTCATCATTCCTCCAGGATTCCAACAACTGCTGTTTTATTATAAAATTCAAGATAGTCTTTTCCGCTGTTGGCTATTTCACCTATAGTCAACGCTCCTATCAGCGGAAAATTTTCCTGATACACAGCATCTATCTCCTGAGAGAATTCATCCTGTAGAAAAAGTACGCGTGAAATACAGTCTATAAACAAGGTTGTTCCGGGTGCGGACGTTGAGTTATAAGCGTCTTTACCAAGAGCCAGGGCCCTGGCCGCAGCCTGAACAAGGGAGTGAAGGTCTCCGTTCAGGATATGAACATACGATCCTTCCGGCACTTCACCCACGCATACCAGGGAGTCATTATCTCCGGTCATGAGTGGATCGCGCACTATCTTTTCTGTTCCCAGCTTGCTGATTCCGAAAGGGTAAGCCTTGGCAATATCGAAAAAATTGTCATCCGTGAAGGTCTTACCGGAATGTTCTTCCACAATTTCTCTGTACACCTCAAACGCGGGACGCCAGTCCAGGGTCTTGATCACATTCCGGTCGGATTCGGTGACTCTGAACGGCCCGCGTACATCATTCCATCCATGGCTGACACCAACTCCACTCTCCATTTCCAGCATGATCAGCAGTCCACTGTCCATGATCAAACCTTCATTGGTGAACAAACATGGTTTCTGCTCAAAACTAAGTGAACCAGCACCGCCCCCGATATAGTTAATTTCCAGACCGAACACATTAAAAAGACTGTCAATAAGAGCACTAATTCTCTTGGCAAAACCATCAACCAGCACAAAAATTGTTTTAGTTATTCCGATATTCGCAATCTCTTCATCGATGATGTCTTCATACTCCACTGACATATCGCTGAGTTGAGGAATAATATGGAGTGTGGGTTCAGAATTCAAGCCGGCAACGATAGTTCCCTTTTCAAATTTCGTTTTTCCATGAATAATGGCGGGGAAAATACCTCCAAAAACAGGGACGCGGCAGTCCTTCAGCACACCATCAACGTCTTTAGGTGTAAATCCGTTTTCATCACAAGCCAAAATCATGATTCCATTTATACCTTCAGTACCCACTACTTCCTTAATACTCTTCTTAAGATTCTCAACAGTGCCCGTGCTGTCAACTTTTATGAACATTACAACCTCCTCCTTAGAATTGATTTCATATTCTCTTCTGTAATGTTTATGGGGTTATTCTTCAAACTGGTTTTGCCAACGATACTGTCCAGATCTGAGAGGTCGGTTGAGTACACGCCAAGCCTGGGTATTTTCAAGGTCTCAACCCACTCATCTATTTTATTCACAAGCAGATCGCAGTCAGAATCTATTTTGCCACCTTTTGAACCGGTAACTACCCTGCCTGCTTCGGCAAATCTACTCAGGCCGCGCTTGCCGGTTTCCCCTGCCTGACGCAGTAAGCGAATATTCTCTCGTGTGGCTGCCCCGATAAGCGTTGCACAAACCACACCATGTGGTATGGGGAAATTACTACCCAACGAGGAGGCTAGTCCGTGTACAATGCCTAAACCAGCCCCGGTCAGAGTGATCCCGGAAAAAAGAGCAGCCAAAGCCATGCTGCCGCGCACTTTGACATCGTCTGAACAATTGGTGCAGGAGGGCAGCAGGTTACTACCGATAAGTTCCAGCCCTTTAAGGGCCAACGCGTCAGTAACAGGGTTGGCTTTAACCGATACATATGACTCAAGAAGCTGGGTAAAAGAGTCAAGACTACAAGCGGCAGTAACTTCAGGAGGACAGGTGAGATAGAGTTCGGGATCGACAAGCGCAACATCCGGAACAAAATTATCATGCCGTAGAGACTTCTTGAAACCGTCCTTACCAACCCGGCTGATGACTGCATTTTTCGTGGCTTCGCTCCCGGTTCCGGCAGTGGTCGGTACAGCAATAAATGGTATTTTCTCTCCATCATGCTTGATATCACCCATTCCCTCCAGGTAATTTTCAATGGAGTCATCTTTCGACAACATGGCTGAAATTGCTTTGCCCGCATCTATAACACTACCGCCGCCGACAGCTATGACTACATCTATATTATTTTCCCGAAAAGAAGATACGGCTTCATCAATAAGTTCCGGCGAGGGCTCACCATTTACGCAAAAGTGACGGCAGGCAACATCCTCTCTGGCAAGAGCCTTAAATAAAGAATTGAGCCTGCCGGATTTCTTTAATGAATGCGCACCTGTGACTATCAAGGCTGTCCTGCCAAAGCAACAGGCAATCTTTCCTAATTCGCTGAACCGACCGGCTCCATAAATTATTTTGGGAGTTTGTACACAAAAAAATTCCGAACTCACCAGCCACTCCTTTCAGCCGGGCAGAGTACCGTATATTTCACACCTTCTCTGGGCTTTGCCATCCAGTCTGCCACAGTATCTTTCCATTTCAGGTAATGGTCTGTTTTTTTATGGGCCGCAGCCGCTTCTTCCGTTTCATAGGCTTCATAAAGAAGAAACTTCGAGAAATCATCCGCACTCTGTAAAACATCAAACCGCAAGTTGCCGGGCTCTTGAACCGAAGCTCTGTGATTCTCAGCTGAAGCCTGAATAAAGTCAGTGACATTATCTTCCTTCACATACACGTGTACATTTGTTACTACCATGGCTTATAGCTCCTGTAATAATTTATTATTTTTTTAAATTACCGCAAGGGAACTCCGAAAAAAATATATGCTCTATTTACGTTTTTCAATAATCTCACAGCCCTTGGAGAATCTAGTATCCTTCAGGCAGGGAGGGAGAGTACTTTTTCAAACCTGTCAATTGTAGACTCCTGACAGGAGCATTCAGGAGTGACAAATTTGCTTGCCCCCGGGGACGCATCGCGGCAGTCTCCTCAAGGCTCAGCAGCATTCATCAATATTCTCCGGGCAGGGTAGCTCCGTGTATTTCATGGGCCGATTGCTGAGTTCTCTTTTCCGCTCTTTTTCGTTTTTTTCGTAGGCCACTGCTCCTGCTCTTTTAACAGCTCCCTCGAAAAATTCAACTCTCTCTTTCCCTGCATGATGATATAAGATCTTCTGCGGCCATTAATAACTCCATCCGTTTGAATGGTTTCCGCAGCACCTTGTGGGCACCGCTCTGTTTGGCTTTAACTAAAACCTTACTGGATTTCATTATTCCACCGGAAGACACAGCAAGAATTTTAATGCCTGGAAACATTCTCCGAAACTGCCGGATAACTTTAATACCGTTTTCATCAGGCATGATGATATCAGTAATCAACAGGTCCGGCTTGTATTCCAGCGCGAGTTTCATCCCTGCCTGACCATCAGCAGCGCATACAGCTGAATATCCAGCTGTTTCCAGCATTCTTCGGATGATATTCCGCAGATCAGCATCATCATCAATTATTAAAATTTGAGCCATGTCGTAATTCTCCAAATTGCCTCAAAGCGGCAGATGAATGATAAATGTTGTACCCTTACCTTCCTCGGTTTCGAAGGTCAATGAACCGCCGTGTTTTTTCACAATGACGTTGTAACTAATGGCCAACCCCTGTCCTGTTCCCTTTCCCGTTTCCTTAGTAGTAAAAAACGGATCAAATATTTTAGCCTTTACAGCTGTTGGTATGCCAGATCCTGTATCAGTGATTCGAATTTCCAGCCATTCCTCTTTCAGGCAGGTTGTAATGCTTATGACCCCCTTTTTACCTGATTCATCACCCACAACATCGCCAATAGCATGGGCAGCGTTTGTGATAAGGTTAAGAATGACTTGATTGAACTCGTCCTGAAGACAGGGTACCGTGGGCAGGCCTGAGCTGAAATTGATATTCATTTCAGCAACGTATTTCCACTCGTTTCGGGCAACAGTGATGGTTGTTTCAATAGCCTTGTTGATATCAACGCGTGTTTTCTCTTGGGCCCCCGGATGAGAAAATTCTTTCATCGCCTGCACAATATGCGTGATCCGGCCAATACCTTCAAGAGACTGTTCAATAGCCTTGGGGATTTCATCCATCAGATATGATACATCTGTTTCATCAATCGTCTTCTCCAGTTCATCAATTAATGGTTGATGTATATTACCTGCCTTCACAACTTGTAGAAAATCCTGATATTGAGTGAATAAATTTAAAATATCATCGAATGAATCTTTTAGAAAACGCGTATTATCGCCTACATACTGAGTTGGTGTATTGATCTCATGGGCAATGCCTGCTGCAAGCTGACCAATAGATTCCAACTTCTGGGCCTGGACAAGTTGAGTTTCAAGATCTTTTCTGTCAGTCACATCCCGAATGCTTTCAACAATGCCAAGCAGCCTTCCATTAGCATCTCGAAATGGTGATATATGAAGAAGAGTGTCAAAATACTGTTTGTCCAATTTATTCATTCGCAAATCGTGTTCAGTGTGGGTAATATCTTCATTAAACATAAAAAGCGGGCAATTCATAGTATGACAGAGAGAACAGGATAAAATCTGGTGACATTTTTTACCTATCACATCCTCCTCTTTCATATTCAACATTTCCAAAAATATTCTGTTTGCTTTGCTGATATTCAAATTTTTATCAATAACCCTGATACCCTCGGCCGTTGTGTTGAGAATTTGAATCAACTCAACCTGTGCCTTTTTCAAATCATCTTCGGCTTCTTTGCGTTTTTCCAAATCTTTTTTCACTTCCTTAAAAAGATAGGCATTTTCAATTGCCACAGCAATCTGACTGACAAGTGTTTTCATCAATATGATGTCAGTCTCATTGAATGCATTTGCTTCATTACTTTGCAGATCCAGTACTCCGATCACTTCCCCACCGCTCTTTACCGGCACTGAGAGTTCTGACTTGGTGCGTTCATCCGCTTTGCGTACATAATGGGGATTGAGCGTGACATCTTCAGCCAACTGAGATTCACCTGTCAACGCAGCCTGCCCGATCATGCCTTCTCCCACTGCAATTTGTAGATCTTTCAGAAAAACATCAGCATAGCCACCGGCTATAGCCTGCATGACCAAGTCTCCCTTTGCCCCATCCTTCATAAAAATCATTACACTATAATAACCAAAGGCAGAATAGATCCCGGTTACAATTTCAGCCAACAGATCAGTCAATTCCAGTTTACTGCTGACCTGCTTGCTTACTTCATAGATTAATTCGGCCTGGACGGTCCGCCGTCTTACCTCTTCTTCCACCCGCTTGCCCTCGCTGATGTCTCTTATAATTCCAACACCATTCCATACCCCATGCAACTGCACAGCAGACAATGAAAGTTCAACCGGAAATACTTCACCATTCTTTCGAATAGCTTCCATCTCTAAAACTTTGCCGATGGCCTTCCCTTTTCCTGTTTTTAGAAATATCGGAAAAGCTTTCTCCTGTGCATCGCGGTATCTCTTTGGTGTCAGAAGTGTGTGAAGATTCCTGCCTTTTGTCTCATCAGCCGTATAACCGAATATTTTCTGCGCGGCATTATTCCAGAATGAAATATTACCATCATAGTCCATCATGATGATTGCATCCAGTGCCGAGGAGCTGACTGCCTTGAATTTTTCCTCACTATCCCGAAGCTTCATATCCATTTTAAATTTATAAAGGGCCATCTCAATAGTAGAACGAAGCGAGCCGGGTTCAAAAGGCTTTGTTAAAAATCCATAGGGTTGCACCTTCTTGGCACGCTGTAGTGTCTCGTCATCAGAATGACCGGTAACAAAGATAATGGGAACATGAAACTGCTCATTAATTTTACCAGCGGCGTCTATGCCGTCCATGTCCATATTCAAACGAATATCCATCAGGATGAGATCTGGTTTCAATAAAAGAACTTTTTCTACAGCTTCATTTCCGGATGAGGCGGCATCTACAACTTCATACCCCATTTTTTCAAGTGCGGCTTGTATATACATACCAATAATGTCATCATCTTCAACAAGCAGTATTCGTGTCATAATATCTCTCCCATGCTATTATCCTGATGTATAACAAAATCAACTTCAAACATCTTAAATCCATCACCCTGAATAATCTTTAAGCTGCCTTCCAGTTGATTCGTCAGATCTGAGATAAGCATCATTCCCAGCGAATCAACCTCTGATGGTTTAAAACCTGGCGGTAGAGCTATACCGTCATCACGGACTGACAGATTAAATCTATTGGAACTCGTCTTCAACTGAATCTCAATCTCACCTTTCCGACCATCGGGGAAAGCGTGTTTTATAGCATTGGAAATGAGTTCATTAATGATCATGCCACAGGGAATTGCCCGGTTTAAATCAAGCTGAACAT
>JAGLOF010000198.1 GCA_023139105.1 bacterium | reverse complement strand
ACAGGATTGACAGGATACGCCAGAGCAGAAAAAAAGAGCCCTCGCACGAAGGACACAAAGATCACAGAGGAGAAATACTAAAAATTCCATTAGACACCCGGTGATGTCGTAAAAAGAACGACAACAACCGGGGTCTGACTTTTTTCGACAGCCTCGTTATCTACGGATGTTTTGCTCTTTTTAATCATTTCTTTAACAGAAATCGCCAGAATAACCACCAGAATATTATTGCAGCACCGCTGATCCCTACAATGAGCCATCCTCCATAAGAAGCGATTAATAATACAGCTGTTGATGTCCATAATCCGCCTCCCATGAAAGGTTCATGGATCAGCTGTTTGTAACCAAAGGCTTGAGGAGCATCTGTTTTCTGTTCAGGATCTACAATTCTCAGAAGTAAAAGCCCTGTAGCAGTTACACCCATGGATTTACCCATTTCTGCAATGGCGCGTTCAAACCAGAAAGTCGGTAACATACGTTTTGCTAAAACCAGTACACAGAATACATTCCACAATGCACCGATTACAATGAGAATTATGAGTGGAATGAGACCTTTGGCAATTACTGAAAGCTTTATTGTTGCAATAGCCGAGACCACCAGAAAATCCAAGGCAGTACCTGCCAGACGTTGCATGAGACCATGGTCAATGGGTGGTTTTTCAGCTTTGGAAAATTTAGTGAAGCTTAACTGCGTAATAAGTCCACCAATCATACATAAGGGGAATAGAGGAAAACCGGCAAAGAGGCGCATATCCTGTGGTTTGAAGATTACTTCTTCTGCCCATGCCAGGCCGGTTTTTAGTCCGAATCCTATTAATATAGCCAGGCCGATTATTGACAGGTGAAAAGCAAGACTGTCAATAGAGTCAGCGGATACGGTTTGTTTGCCTGCACTGGGTCTTTCGGTGTCTGGAAATATTCCAGCCAGTTCGGCATCACTCATCTGATCCATAGGTTTAAAGGTCTTGATATGTCCTTTTTTTGCTGCCCAGTTAATTAGGGCAATACCCACAATAATAGCGGTAATAATTCCGCCAGTTGCGGAGGCTAAAGCAAAATCACCACCGGATTTCCAGCCGAGTCTGGTAAAAGTATCTGCAAGGCCGGCAGCAGTGCCGTGACCTCCCTCAAATCCTATGGGTAGAACCGAACCGAAAAAATCATTTAATTTAAAAATAGGAGACAATATTAACATGACGGCTCCTATTCCAAAGAACCACTGTCCCCATGCAATTATCTGCCCATAGGCAAGTTGGGGAGCAGATTTCTGCCAGATTGTCTTGAAACTTGGAATGACGACACCCAGAAATAGTGCGGAAAAGACGATGTTTATCAGAAAACCGGGCAGGCGGTCCCAGCCTGCTGTCCATGCTGCGGGTAGTGTTGAACCCATGAGTTGAAGGAATATTAATCCTAACAAACCGCCAATGACAGAAGAAGGCAGGTATAGACGTTGTAGAAACTTAAATTTTACACGCGCCCATTTACCCAGAAGCAGAAGAAGGCAGAGACCGGTAAATGACATTACAATGTGCATAGAGTTACTCCAGGGTTATGGTGATAGGTTTTTTTTCTTTAACAGGCAGATTCAAATTTAGTTCTCCTTCTGAGGCAGCAATAACAACTGCAGCCGAAGCATCACCGGTAATATTTAAAGTTGTGCGGAACATGTCGAGAATTCGTTCTACACCCAGAATCAAACTAATACCTTCCAGAGGGATTCCTACCTGCTTTAAGACAATGACAAGCATGAGAATACCCACACCCGGGGCACCGGCAGTTCCTATTGCAGCCAATGTGGCAGTTAAGACAATCAGGAGCTGGTCACCAAGGCCAAGATTGATGCCATAGACCTGTGCAATAAAGAGAGCGGATATGCCTTGATACATGGCAGTACCATTCATGTTGACTGTTGCACCTAAAGGCAATACGAAGCTGGCAATGTCGTTTGGTACTCCCAGTTTTTCTTCGCAGGCTTTAATAGTTACAGGCAGTGTGGCACTGGATGAAGATGTACTGAAGGCAATAAGTTGTGGTTCACGTATGCCTTTCATGAATGTTGCTGGTTTCATGCCGGTAAACATCTTGACAACAAGCGGATACGTGAAATTAAGGATCAGCATACCAAAAATAGTTATGAGGCAGTATTTCATCAACGATAATAAAATATCAGCACCAAAGCTGCCAACTACTGCTGCTATTAAAGCAAATACACCGTAGGGTGCCGCTTTTATCACAATATGTACAATGCGGATCATGGCTTCATTGATTCCGTCAAAGAAGGCTAGTACAGGTTTTGCTTTTTCATTGGGAATCAATGCCATTGCAATGCCGGTGAATATAGCAAAGAAAATTATCTGCAATAGAGTCCCGTTTGCCATGGATTCCATGGGATTAGTCGGGATGATATTTAACAGAGTCTGGATTGGTGATTGACTGCCCTCAGTCCCTGCAATTTTCATGTTGGCCTGCCCGGAAAAGTTGGCCAGAAGATCTTTCTGTATTGATTGCGGCAGACCGCTGCCAGGCTTCAGGATATTGGCCAATGCCAAACCGATTGCAATGGCAATAGCAGTATAGCTAAGATAATATAGAAGTGTTTTGCCGCCGATGCGTCCCATTTTTTTTGGATCACCCAGACTGGCTGTTCCTATTAATAAAGATGAAAAGACAAGTGGGATGACTATCATCTGAATGCATCTGATAAATGCAGTGCCCACGGGTTTGATCTCAGCTACAGGTGCTTTGAGCATTAATCCTGCAAAAGCACCCAGAACAAGTCCAAGCAGGATTTTAGTATATATTTCAAGCGGCCAAATTTTCTCAAAAAGCAGAAAAAGCGCAGCAAATAGTCCAATTATACGAACTGTCTGAATCAATGTCAAGTATGCCTGATCCGGATGAAAACGGTATAAAATGACACTGACAGCTGTCAATATCAGGAGGATGAGAATGCGTAATAACAGGGGTGCTTCAAGTTTTTTCATGGCTGTTCTCCGGAAATGTATGAGAAGTGATGTCACAGTATAAAAAAACTAAGTGTTGATTCAAAATGAAATTATCATATATGATGTAGAATCTACAGTTGATATGGCGTTTGAAAAATCGTACCTTGAGGCCATGAAATCAATAAATGAAACATTACGCGCCGCAATCAGGGAGCGGAATTCTCTGGTCTGTGTAGGCCTGGATGTGCATCCGGATAGAATGCCTGCGCCACTTAAAAAGGATATTGACTCTATACTGGCCTTTAACCGTGCAATAATTGATGCCACAGCTGATCTTGTTGTTGCCTATAAGCCTAATCTTGCCTTTTATGAGGCTCTGGGCAGTGCCGGCTGGGACATACTCCGCAAGACTGTGGAATATATTCCAAAGGGCATTATGACTATCGGTGATGCCAAGCGCGGTGATATAGGAACAACTGCCGAGCGTTATGCTGTTGCACTTTATGACCTGGGCTTTGACTGGATCACTGTGAGTCCCTACCTTGGCTGGGATTCTATAGGGCCATTTGTTAAAGATCCTGCTAAAGGTGCATTTATACTCTGCCTCACCTCTAATCCCAGCTCCAAGGATTTTCAATACCTTGAATCAGGCGGGAAAACATTATATGCACATGTTGCGGAAACAGCATCCCGCTGGAATGAACTTTCCAATTGCGGTCTTGTTGTAGGTGCTACTCATCCCGAAGAATTGGCACTTGTTCGCTCATTGGCTCCTGATCTGCCCTTTTTGATTCCCGGAATAGGCGCACAGGGCGGTGATCTGGAAGCGGCCATTATTAATGGAACTGATGCGCATGGTGAGCAGGCAATAATCAATTCCAGCCGCGGAATAATCTATAAATCTTCAGGTGATGATTTTGCAGATGCAGCCAGGCATGAAGCTCAGAAATTAAGAGATGCAATTAATCTTGTTCGAGTGAAGAAACAGGATCAGATGGCTCAATAGAAGCTTTCAGGGAGACCGTTTTTTGTAACGGGAGAGTTAAAGCCCGGTAATTTACTTGCACCTGCACGCGGTGGAAAATTATTTGCCCGATTCCAACTTTGATTGCGATTCCAATATCGATTATAGTAGCGATACAATTATTTTTATCTATAATTATAAAACAGTGTAAAAGACCAAAGGAGAGAGATATGGCCCTGTCACGTGATGATATTTTTAAAATTTTCATAGAATCAGAAGCTTTACTGGAAGGTCACTTCATTTTAACATCAGGCCTTCATTCCAATAAATACTTCCAATGCGCAAAGGTTTTTCAGTATCCATGGCACTCTGACGCTCTTACCAGGCAGATAGCAGAGCATTTCAAAAATACTGAGATTGATCTGGTAGTTTCA
>JAGLOF010000197.1 GCA_023139105.1 bacterium | reverse complement strand
ACACAATTTATTTTACAGTGCCCAATTATTCAATCCCCGAAAAGAGCGTTTGTTACTTTTTTGTCTAAAAAAGTAAGAACTCACCTGGCCCCTTCACTCATTCCCCATAAACCACGATTTTAATCTTTCTCTGTTATATGATCATCCGGGATATCCATCCCGGATGCATTAAATGTGGTACAGCCAGGATGAATATCCTGGCCCATCAGGTAACTTGTAACAAGTGAAAAAATTATTTAAAAGCAAGGAGATTCTATTTTTTTGCTTTTTGCATCATTGATATAGACCGTCATTCTTTACAGTTGTTTTTATTATGCATTGCTCACATGGTTGGTTATATTGAGACATTGAATGAGGCCTGTCAGGGCCAATTGCGGCCCTGAATATTACACTGAAGGGAAACAACCTCAAAATGATTCATCCATACGACAATTCAACCCAAACACGTTGGGACAGGGGCGAATTAAAAGTTCAACTCAATCAGCTCAACAATCCACGCCCCATAGGCTTCTGTGACGGAACACCGGAGGATTTCACGGAGCTATGCTCCATAGCCGAAAACGAGGGTGTTGATGATATGATTATAGATAAAAAAACCCTCAAGACCGGACGTGAAATATGGACATTAAGCGGAGGGGAACATCCCGGAGAACAATCCGACGATGAATAATGTTATTATCATGCTGCATACATATAAGAGCGAAGTAAAAAGTTAAAAGGATGAAGGATAAAGTAGAGCAGGAACAGAAAATAGAAATTGAACCACTCGCTTTTGATCTAAAACCAATTGGCGATGCTCCACCAGCCAGCTTCTGGGTAGTAGCCGTTCACCGACGCTGAACACTACGCAAACGACAAGAGGCCGGCGTGAAAAAGCAATTAGTAAAGGATCAGTATGAACGGACTTTTGGTGACGGGACGTTGGGTTCTCGTCAACCGCAGGATCAGCCGCGCGTGACATTTCCAAATTTCCCTTGAAACCTATCATTACAACGTGTATCTTAATGACTCATCCCTGTCAGCATATGAGAAAATTATGTTCAACTATTGCAAGAAATCTTCCGTTTTTTGCGCACAATCCATCTCTCTCGTTCTACTATCCCTGTACTTTTCAATATCAGCCTTCCCTCAATCCCTTGAGTCAGAAGTCACCGAGAACAAAAAAAGCTTCACCTTTGGCGTTCTGCCCACAGTTCTCTACAACTCTGACGTTGGCTTTCAGTACGGCGCCCTGATCAACCTCTTCTGGTACGGTGATGGAGGGGAGCGTTATCCCCATTTCGACAACTCATTCTATATGGAGTTCTCTCGCACCACTCGGGGCAATCAGGTGCTTCAGGCCATCTGGGATGCACGCCAACTGATCCCCGATGCGCGAATGCTTGTTGATGTTCAGTCTGTCGTGTCTCAGGCCAATCCCTTTTACGGCTTCAACGGATATCAATCACTCTACAGATCCGCTATTGAAGATCTGGATTCCCCAACGTATCTTTCTGAGATGTATTACCGTTTTGATCAACGCAGCACACAGTTAAAGATCAATCTTCAGAAAAATATACAAAAGAACACATTGAGGGCTATGGTTGAATTCGCTGTGAGGAAGGTTTCCACTTCTGCAGTGGATATTACCCATCTGAATGAAGGACGTGAAGAAGATGAGGCCTATCCTGATCTACCGGGACTCTATCAGAAAATGGTGGACTGGAACGTGATTCCGGCAGATCTTTCTGAAGGGGGCACCTACGCGCTTTTACGGGTAGGAGCCGTTCTGGATACCCGTGATGTAGAGGCCAATCCCAACCGGGGTGTGTTTGATGAGGCTATACTGACTGTGGGCCCCTCATTTCTCGGGTTTGATGACACCGTGCTCAGGATCGACTTGATCCACAGGCACTATCTCACCCTGATCAATGACAGGCTGACATTTGCCTACCGTTTGAAATATGAGACCACTTTGGCCGGTGTAATGCCCTGGTATCTCGTGGATGGCCTTGGCGGAGGTAAGACAGTACGCGGGCTCCTCTACAACCGATTGAGGGGCAATGGACTGGCCCTGACCAATGTTGAGTTTCGGTGGAAGGTGCTGAAGACAGTGCTTTTCAATCAGAACATCTATGTGGCTCTTAACCCCTTCATTGATATGGGCCGGGTAGTTGATCCCTATAAGTTGAACCTCAGTGGTGTGCCTGCTGCTGAAAGATCTACGCTGAAACATAGCGATGAATCGTGGCACGTCGGTTACGGCATTGGCGCTCGCTTGGCCATCAATGAAAATTTCATCATGGCCATTGACTACGGCATAGCCGTTGATGCACAGGATGGTGCCAATGGACTCTATATTGATTTGAACTATTTATTTTAGATGAGACCCTATGAACGATCCTAATAGAAAATTATCTAATTGTATCTATGCAATCCTTGCCGCCCTTCTCCTGTTTCTGAATTGCTCGGGCAGTAGCACGTCATCAGACGCTTCCCAAATCATCGAGCTCAATACAGGGTGGCAATACCGCACCGGCGACTCGCCGATTGACTCAACCGGCAAATTTGTGTGGCTTGAAGACAGTCTGAACTCATCTCAGTGGAAGCCGTTCACCCAACCCAATTCTCTCATACTCACCGGGCGCATCAAAAGCCTCTGGATGCGCACCCGCATTCCCGACTGGCGCGGCACGGGGCCGGGGCTCTTTACCGGCAGCATCAAACACAAGATGCAGGTCTTTCTGGGGGATGAACAGATTTATGAGTTCGGAGATTTTCTATCTCAGGAGGACAACCATTTTCAAGGCTGGCGTCACCACCTCATTCCCCTGCCCGATCATTTTCAAAATCAGATAGTGACCTTCCGAATCTGGTCCGATGACAAGTATACGGGCATCGGCTCGTCTGTTCGGCTGGGTTCAATCAATGATATCACGAAAAAGCTGTTTTTAGGAAATGTTGACGACCTCGTTTTTTCGACACTGTTTATTTTTGTGGGTATCGTACTCCTTGTTCTCTTTCTATTCTTTCAGAAGAACAGGCTGGTTCTGGGGCTCGCCCTTTTTCTGTTCACCATCGGAATCTTCACGGGTAGCAACGCGCTCTTTCTGCAAACCGTGATCAACGCCCCCTATCTCTTTTTTCTGCTCGATATACTCTCTCTGTTCATGGCGCCCGTGGGCTGTTACATCGTCATCGGGCAGGTGATCCCACGGGAGTACCAACGCACTGTCCAGCGGCTGTGGCAGCTGCATCTGCTGTATGCGACAGTCACATCTGTTTTACTGGCTCTCTTTCGCGATATCTCTCTGGACCCGCTCTACAATTCATTCTTTATTCTCGCTTCGGTTAGTATGGTTATCAGCGTGATTCTGATCCTGCTGAGTATTCGAAAGGGAGGGGTTGAAATTAAACTCCTGCTGGCTGGCATACTTCTCTCTTTCTTTTTCAATATGCTTGAGATTTTCTCCTATGTGTTGGGTCTGTCCCATTCGGATATGCATTTCAGGATCAGCTGGATTCACATCGGAGTTCTCTGTTTTGTTGTGACCCTGGTCTGGATTGTGATCTACCGCTACACGGAAACCAACCGGCAGAAAGAGGCGGCTCAGGCGGATGTGCTGGAGTCAGTGATTCAGAGCGAGCGGATGAAGAGCGAGATGGCCCTGAAGCACGTGGAGGCGGAGAAGTTTAAAGATCTGGACCGGATGAAGTCCCGCTTCTTCGCCAATATCTCCCATGAGTTCCGTACGCCCCTCACCCTGATTCTGGGGATGGCAAAACAGCTCGAGCAGCAGGCATCCAATGAGACGGAACAATCCAAGTTCGGGATGCTGATTCGCAATGGAAACCGGCTGCTTCGCCTGGTCAACCAGCTTCTTGACCTCTCGCGGCTGGATGGAGGCAAACTCAGACTGCAGGCTCGGGAATGGGATATCGTGACATTGATAAGAGGGATCTGTCACTCTTTTGAGTTCTATGCCCGGCAGCATGAGATTGACATTGTACTCAATGCGTGCCAAACCCCGGCTCTTCTCTTCTTCGATTATGATAAGATGGAAAAGATCGTCGGCAATCTCGTATCAAACGCCGTGAAATTCACCCCTGCGGGGGGCAGGGTCGAGGTCTCTGTCTTAATGAATGAAACGCTGGATATTGTCGTTGAAGACACCGGCCCCGGTATTGACAGCCAGCACCTTCCCCATATTTTCGACCGCTTCTATCAGGCCGGCAACGGCTACGTCAAAGACCAGCAGGGAAGTGGCATCGGCCTGGCTCTGGCGCACGAACTGGTTAAGCTGCATCACGGTGATATCGACGTAGAGAGCGAAATGGGGAAGGGAACGGTGTTTACCGTGCGGCTTCCGCTGGGGAGGGAGCATCTGGAAGAGGATGAGTGTGAGTACGGTGTTGAATTGTCAACGACAACACCCACCTCAGTCCTCCCTCAAGGGAGGAAGCTGGATTCGGGCGGGTTGGACGATTCAGGTGCTCACTTGCAGAAAGAATCATACGAAATTGTCCCCCACCAGGGCGACCCATCTCTTATCCCCCCTCGAGGGGGGACCAAGGGGGGTGTTGGGATCACCACAGGCCATCCTGAATCCCCCATCCTCCTCATCGTCGAAGACAACGCCGACATGCGCGCCTACATTCGTGACATGCTAACTGGCGATTATCAGATCATCGAAGCCGAAGACGGCCGGATCGGATTCGACCGGGCCGCAGAACGCATCCCCGACCTCATCATCAGCGACGTGATGATGCCGAAGATGGACGGCTATGAACTCTGCGAAAAACTGAAAAACGACGAACATACCAGCCACATTCCCGTGGTGCTTCTGACAGCCAGGTCCAATCAGGAAAGCAAGATGGAAGGCCTGACCCAGGGCGCCGATGCTTATCTCATCAAGCCCTTCGAGTCGGCTGAACTCAACGTCCGGGTGAAAAACCTGATTGACCAGTGCCGTTTACTGCGCCAGCGCTTCAGTAAAGAGATCTATACCCCCCTGACTGAAATCGCGGTCACGCCCGCTGATGAGAAGTTTCTGCGCCGCGCCGTAGAAATTATTGAAGATCATATAAAAGACCCCGATTTAAGTATCGAGTGGTTCAGCCGCGAGATGAACTTCTCCCGCTCACAGCTTCACCGCAAGTTTCAGGCACTGACAGGGCAGTCGGCCAGTGAATTTATCCGCTCTGTGCGTCTTAAGCGGGCCGTTCAACTGCTCGACCGCAAGGCGGGCACCGTCTCTGAAATCGCTTTCGAGACGGGCTTCAGCAGCCCCGCCTATTTTGGGGCCTGTTTTAAAGAGCAGTTCGGGTATCCGCCCTCTGCGTATCACTCCCAATCGAAATAGACACTCTCCTTTAAAAAAAATCACCAAATGCAACATAGTCTTTAGATTATGCAACATACCCGATTGTTGGGGTGTTATTTTTTTGTGTATATTCTAGAGAGCAATTCAAAATTAAAATTTAAATTAATCTATTTCGGGTATAATTCCCCGAAGCTTGCTTTGAAGTAGCTCATTGATTTAATAACTCTTTTGACAGGATTAACAGGATTTGAAGTGAAATTTACAATCCTGTTTTCTCGTTCCCACAGAGATCGGTGCATATTCCAGTCACTGGACGTAGGAGCGTCCGTATCAGCATTCCCACGGGGGACCATGGGAAAATTAAAAATTAATAATGAAAAAATAATGGACGATGGACCGGTTAGATTTGAACCGAATCCACTAATTTGAAACCGTTGTAGGGGCGATCCGGTGGATCGCCCGGGGCGGTGAGTGACGGATGGTGAGAATATCGAACCGCAAAACACCGAATATCGAATGTCGAAGGAAAACAAAACTTCATGATTGGACATTCGGTGTTCGATATTGAATATTCAATTCATAATACGATCTCCGGGGGAATGAGAAGAAAAGTCATCCTGTTAATCCTGTCAAAATAATCTCTAAAAGGAACCATAAATGCCAAACACACACTCCCGCCTCTCCCCGGCGAAGCGCGCCTTCTTAAGCCGCGCCCAACAGACCGCTGACGCCCGGCTCACCGACCCGGACTTCACGGTTGAAGCGTTCAGCCGCCTCATGGGTCTCTCGCGGTCGCAGCTCTTTCGAAAGGTAAAAGAAGCCACGGGCGCATCGGTCAGTGCGTTTATTCGGAGCCGCCGGTTGAAGCAGGCCTTGCGGCTGATGGACGAGGGTGTGTCGCCTCTGGTCAAGATGGCCAGAGAGTGCGGATTCGGCAACGATACCTATTTCAGGGCGTGCTTCAAGCAGGAGTACGGGGTGCCGCCGTCGGAGTATTGGAAGGGTAATTAAGAATTAAAATATGAATGATGGTGGTTCGGTGAATTGTCAACCGAATCTTAAAAAAAACGTCGTATGGGCGAACTCTCCTTTTCCCGGAGACCAACAAGACGAAATCAAAGCAACACACCATAGAAAAAGGAACCCATAATGAAGATAAAAACCGTGATAGCCACCCTGTTGATCACAGGCCTGCTCCACTCTCCCCTGACAGCCCAAATTCTACACAAACAAAGCGTTGTACCCACATTGCATTATCTCCTGGAACAGGTTGATATGAGCAACGTTGATGCCACAATTGTTGTGAAACCCATGTCCTTTTTTTCTCAGAATAAATATTACTACACCTATCGATTTTCTGATTTGCATGTCTGGTCCCGACTGTTTGATCAGTATGTTTTAACCCATAGGTTCTCAACAGACATGGTAATTACAGACGGTGATACCACTGGTACTTGGTCAATGCCTGTATTCTGTGAGGTTAAAGTCTTTAATGATGGAGAGTTTCAACCCTGGTATTCCGCTAAAATCAATATAAAAGGCCTGTCAAGAGTTTGGATTGAATGTCATGTTCAAAATACAGATGACTGGGAGCTTGATTTTGTGATGGACAACGGCACAGAACAATTACCTTTCACCTTGAATAATCACAATAATTTGGAAGTGGGCAGTATTGTGACAGAGGGCCTCATGCCGACCATCACCCAGGTTGAACTGCCTGACGGCTGGACCTTTGATCGTGTTGAGGCTACTCATGACTTCCACAGTCATGGCTATCCTAGTGCTTTAAATACGATTGACCAGTCCCTCCGTCAGGTGACGTTGAGCCTTAGTAATTGGTCGTCTTATAGAATTAAATTCTACAATAAAGCCCCGGGGCCTGAAATGGACGTTGAGGGCAACCGCCTGCCTATTCCAAGCGGTGATACCACCCCATCCATCCAGGACTGCACCGACTTTGGAAGCACCACCGTCAACAGCGGCGCTGTTGAACAGAGGCTGTCCATTAACAATACCGGTCAATTTGATCTGACCCTCAACGGCACACCCGATAAAGTGACGCTCAGCGGTGACCATGCAAGTGACTTTACTATTACAACCCAGCCTGTTTCTCCCCTCGGTTCCTTGAGGAGCTGCACCTTTAAAGTGACTTTTGCTCCCACTGCCACCGGGTTGCGCACGGCCACTGTCTCTATTGCCAGCAATGATGTCGATGAGAATCCTTACACTTTTACCATTCAAGGCACGGGTGAGGTCAGCCTGCCAGTAACGCTTTCCAGTTTTTCCGCCAAACCAGCCCCTCCCGGCGTACGCGTTGCATGGACAACAGAATCAGAGACGGACAACCTGGGTTTTATACTGGAACGGTGTGAGATCGGGTGGCAAGACTGGGCCTGTATTGCATCCCATCAAACCCACCCAGACATGCGTGGCCTGGGCAACAGTTCAGAGCAGCATGAATACACTTTCATTGATGTCGATATCGATGCAGGGCAGTCCTATGCCTATCGTCTCTCAGACGTCAATACTTCCGGTGAAGTACACGTCTACGACGTCATTGAAATCACTTTGCCTGAGGCACCGGCTGAAACGATTTTAGCGCCACCTTTCCCTAATCCATTTAACCCGCAGACCAAGATCAGCTATCAGCTGGCTGAGTCTGGCCCGGTGGAGATTTCCGTCTATGACCTTCTGGGCCGCAAAATCAGGGTGTTGGTTGATGAGGTGCAATCTGCTGGAAGCTATAATATGTACTGGCATGGTGATGATGCGTCCAGTCGCAATGTTGCGACTGGGACTTATCTCATCGTTTTGACAACCGTGGAGGGCGTGAAAACACAGAAAGTAGTAATGATGCGGTGATAGCAACAAAACACATTGCATTCGTAAGCTTTACAATGCAAAACTTACGAATGCGGAGATGGCGTCAAACACTATGGCACGCATGAAAAAATCACTCTGACGAGATTGTTTATAAACTGAATAAGTATATCATCTCCCGTACAGAACCGGAACTCAGTTCGAATGATTGTATTGGAGATGATATACTTGATGGCTTTGTCAACAACCTGCAATAGCCCTTGCTTCTTTAAAATAAGGAATCCATTCACACTTTCCTGAGTTTTACAATCCCCAAATTTTCCTTGTAACTGATCACCCCAACACTTATCTTAATTATTCATACCTGTTGGCACATGAGAATTCTATGTTCTATTCATACAGAAAATGTACTGTTTTTTGCGCTCTATTCTTTTCTTCCATTCTGGTCTTTCTGTCCTGTTCAAACAAGAAAGACGGTGCTGACGATCAATCCATTCCCCAAATCATCGAGCTCAAAACAGGGTGGCTATACCGCTTCGGCGACTCACCTGTGGATACAGAGGGCCGTTTCATCTGGCTAGGTGACAGTCTCAATTCACCCCAATGGACATCTGTGAACAGCATCGATGAACTCCCATCCTCAGGAGACAAAAGCCTCTGGATACGCACACGGCTGCCTGCTACTGAGGCGACCTGCCCAGCCCTGCATTTCAGCGGGGCTCGAGAAATTGTTCAGATCTTTCTTGACGGGCGCAAGATTCATCAGTATGGCGAATTCATATCCAATGACAAGTATCATTTCAAGGGTTGGTACCAGAATTTCGTTCGTCTGCCCGATGATTACGGAGATTCCATCCTCTCCTTCCGAATCTGGTCGGGGGGGGCGTTTATCGGTATCGGGGCGCCTCTCAGCCTGGGTCCTGCAGATGATATTCTTAATAGGCTGTTTATTAGCAATTTTGATGAAATTATCTTCGCTTCTCTCTTTGTGATTCTCGGTGTTGCTATTTTTATTATTTTTCTGTTCTATCAACGAAATATGCTCTTTTTCGGGCTCGCCCTCTTTGTAACAGGCATGGGCGTTTTTACCGGCAGCAACTCCCTCTATCTTCAAACGGTGATCAATGCACCCAGCCTTTTTTTTCTGATGGATATATTCTCATTATTAATATCACCGGTGGGTACTTTACTATTAATCGAACAGGTGCTTATTGCAAAATACAAGACTGTCATCAAACGGCTTTGGCAGATTCAACTGATCTTTTTCCTGATCTCTCTGGCTACGATTTTATTTCTGGGGTATCAGTATAAAGATATCATTTATCAAGTTTTCTTAATTATTGTGCCGATTACTGTAGTGATCACTCTAATTTTGACATTGATGAGCCTTAGAAAGGGCGGACCGGAAATCAAGGTGTTTCTGACAGGCATCTTCATCTTTTTTCTATTTACGTTCCTTGAAATTGGTGGTTATTACTTCAATAGGGTTTTTGAATTATCGATTTTCAGAATCAGCTGGATACATGTCGGCACCCTATGCTTTGTGATTTCTCTATTATGGATTGTGACGCACCGATTTATTGAAACCAACAGACAGAAGGACGAAGCACAAAAGGAGACCCTGAAGTCCATTATTCAAAGTGAACGGCTTGAGAGTCAAATGGCGCTTAAACAGGTTGAGTCCGAAAAGTTCAGAGAGCTCGACCAAATGAAGTCCCGCTTCTTCACCAATATCTCCCATGAGTTTCGCACACCGCTCACCCTTATCCTGGGCAGGGCCCGGCAGATTATTGATCTGTCAGGGGATGAGACAGTGCGCTCCAAATCCCATCAGCAGATAAAAAGCGGCAATCGGCTGCTCACATTGATTAACGAGCTGCTGGATCTATCCAGGCTGGATGCGGGCAGGATGACGTTAAATGCCGCGGAGATGGATGTTCTTCCTTTGGTCAGGGAAGTGTGTCATGCTTTTGAGTCTCATGCCCAGCAACAGGATATTGAATTGATCGTGAACGAGGAAGCGGAACGCGTTCTTCTCTATTTTGATCACGATAAAATGGAGAAGATCGTCAGCAACCTCATCTCAAACAGCGTGAAGTTTACGCCTGCAGGCGGCCGTGTTGATGTGACGGTTTGTGTAGGTGAATGTTTTGAACTCTGCGTGGCCGATACAGGGTCCGGTATTGATAAAGCCCATCTCCCCCATATTTTTGACCGATTCTACCAGGCAGGCAGCGGCTTCGTCAAAGACCGGCAGGGCAGCGGCATTGGTCTGGCCCTCACTCGTGAGCTGGTGAAGCTGCATCACGGCGAGATCTTCGTTGAGAGTGAACCGGACAAAGGCAGCGTGTTCACGGTGAGGCTACCTTTAGGCAGGTCGCATCTGTCTGATGAAGAAATGACGGGAATGCCGATTCCACATCAAGGCGAAGGATTGGAGCCTGATGAATTAACGGAGACCGGCACCTCTCTCTCACCTGAACACAATAAAAATGAAGCGCATCCCCTCCTCCTCATCGTTGAAGACAACGCAGACATGCGGGCCTACATTGCTGAGATCCTCTCAAGCGACTATCAGATCTTTGAAGCCGAAGATGGCCTGGCCGGATTTGAACAGGCCGCAGAACGCATTCCTGATCTCATCATCAGCGATGTGATGATGCCTAAAATGGATGGCAATGAGCTCTGTGAAAAATTAAAGAGCGACCAGCGCACCAGCCATATCCCGGTGATCCTACTCACCGCCAGGGCGTCCATTGAGCATAAGATAGAGGGACTGGAGCTTGGTGCGGACGACTATCTCACCAAACCCTTTGATTCTGCAGAGCTGATAGCCCGGACCCGAAACCTCATTGAACAGCGGCACCGGCTCAGGGAACGCTTTGGCACAGAGGCCGTTCTTGGATCTTCAACGCATGGACTCAATTCAGCGGACCAGGCCTTTCTCAAACGAGCCATGAATTGTCTTGAACAGCATCTTGATAATCCAGACCTGGATGTGCCTTGGTTTGCCCAAGAGCTGGGGCTCTCAAGGTCACAGCTTCACCGCAAACTCTATGGGCTTACAGACAAGTCAACCACCGAGTTTATCCGATTCATCCGCCTGAAGCGCGCTGCCCTTTTGCTTGAGCAGAAGACCGCTTCGGTTTCAGAGATTGCCTATCAGGTGGGCTTCAATAATCTGGCCTATTTCAGAAAATCCTTCCGGGGGCTGTATGGAATGGTGCCGTCTGAGTATGGGCGCCGTACGACTTGATCATGTCGCCCATCGACAGCTTCAGTACAATTGAATTAGCCACGGATTAACACGGATTTTCACAGATTTAAAAAGCATAAAACAAGATTGGATTGCCTGCTAAAAGATAGTTATTGTTGGGAATCATGAATAATGATTTTCAGCTCTTTTCTATCACAAATCCGTGTAGATCCGTGTTAATCCGTGGTAAAATCATTTTCTCTACCCATACGATTCAACATAGAGCCATTTTATCCCTCAACGCAACAATAGCATCGCTCTTTGCAACATATGTGTTTAGTCGCATCCTTCATTATTACCTAACTTTAAACACTTAACAATTTCATTATTACATTTATCAACTTGTAAACCAGCCCAGGCTGTTTAAAAAGCTAAAAAGCACGTCACCTCCGAATGCTTCTGTCGGAGGTCTTCGTACAGTTGGCCTTGGAATGAAGATCCCCTGTAGGAGCATCAGGGGATGACAATGTCTTTTATTTCGTGTAATTTTACTTTTTTAACAGCCTCGTCAGGGAGTGAGTATGACGCCTACTGAGCGCCTGTTTTTAAGAAGGGCCGACTCTCTTGTACATCGCCATCTCTGTGATTCTGATTTCAGTGTGGCCGTTTTTGCAGAAAAAGCGGGGATCTCCCGTTCTCAGCTGCACCGTAAATTGACCGCGCTCACCGGCGGTTCAGCCAGTGCGTTTGTCCGTATCCGCCGTCTGAAACGGGCAGTGCAGCTCATGGAACGGGGCGGACAACCCTTTTCTGTAATTGCCAGGCAGGCGGGATTCAATAACATGGCCTATTTCAGGAAGTGTTTCAAAGAGATGTACAGGGTGACGCCTTCTGAGTATGTACAAACAATATGATTTGAAGACTTTAAAGGATGTACCGGCAAAGACCCCAACTTCGTGAATAGGGCATGCTGTTTCAACCAATGATTAATAGTCATCACCCAATAAAGAGGAACTTGAAATGTCTTACCTAAATCAAACAAAAAAGATGATTCTACTCATTGTTTTAGCGATGACAGTTTTTATGCAAAGCCCCTCAAAAGCACAGCAAATAGTAAACCATGTAGAATATTTAACATATTTTCCATTTCTCTGTGGCCCTGTCATCAATGAATACCGTCTTTCTGATTTTACGGATGGCCGTTTCGGGGGATGGTTTATGATTGAAGAGGAAAGTTCTATATCAGCATACTCTGAAATACATATTATGAATGAGAATGGTGTTTATTTGAATACGATATATAATAGAAGCATAATGTATCACTACTTTATCAATGCTTCGGGACAACCTGTTTTGAAGTTTTGGTCAAAAGAATATATCAATCCCATTATCAAGATAGTCGTTAAAATCCAACCAACTTTTCCTGGTGGGACTATTAAACTAATCACAGAAATATTTATATGGTCATATCCACCGGTTAGTATCTCGCTTCGTTGCTCTGTTGATAAATTGTCTGAAGGGGGTCGCTTGCTTTACACTGTCCAATGTAATGGATTGTCAGGTGAAATTCCATATGTTACATCTTCAATGAAAGCCAGTGTGCGCTTGAAGAGCCGAGGTTTGACCGCGGTTGAGGGGGACGATTATAATTCGATCAATGAGGTGATTAATTTTACATATGATAATTCGGTCCGAACAGGGCATCTCTATATAAAATATGATGGTTTAATTGAAGGGGATGAGCAATTTCGGTTGGAGCTCCTGGATCCACAGATGGCAACTCTTGAGGATAACCCATATGTAACAGTTACCATCCAAGACTTTTATGATCCACCTGTTGTAGGTTTATTCGATTATATGGATTACTACTCTGGAATATCAGTAAATGAGAGTGAACCATGGGCACACCTACGCCTGTCAACGGAAGTCAAAACTGTA
>JAGLOF010000196.1 GCA_023139105.1 bacterium | reverse complement strand
GAGAATCATACACATAGGTAGTTTCTATATTCGCCGAATCAAATTGACTAAGGACACGTCCTAAAGAATCGTATTCATAGGAAGCAACACAAACGCCATTCGGATCAATGATATCTTCCAAGTATCCTTCAGCGTTATACTCATACCTGGTAACAATATCTTGACCATCTAAGGTTATGGTAATATTGTTTACATCACCAGCGGTATTGTATTCATACAATGTTATCTGTCCTGCGGGATTAACGACCTGCTCCGGTAAATTCTTCTCATTGTATGTGATCTCTTTCGGATGAGCACCTTCTGCGATCAATTCAGGGTCAGTAATTCTTGATGGCTGTCCATAACTATTTCGGTCAATGCTGATTGGTGATCTGCCGGGTATAGGTGATACAATCGTATTGGGATAAGATGAATCGCCATAGTAACCAATCTGAGTGGTGTTTCCAAACGGGTCTACACTTTCAAGAAGACGACCGGTTGAATCAAATTTCTGCTGTACGGCAGAATATTCAGCACTGTTGGTATCCACGGTTGTTGTGGTTCGTTCTAACGTTGTTTCATTGGTCGTAAAGGAACTGTCAAAAATGTTTCCAAATACATCCTGTCGCTGATCTGAGCGACCACGTAAATCCGGAACAGATGACAATCTCTGGATACCATCAATTCCCACAGATCCAACTAATTGTTTATCTGGATTATATGAGTATGAAACAATTCCATTATTTCTCATATTTTTAGCTTCAACAAGACAACCGGAAGTATATGAATATTCAACCCGTTCTGAAGCAGGACCGGTGACAGAATCAAGCAGGTCATTTTGATAATCTAGGACAATACTCTGATCGGCAGAGTCATCAATGGATATCAACTGACTATTATCATAAACATAAGTGATAGTATATCCAAGATTGTCAGTAACCGTTTGAATTCTGCCTTCACAATCAAACTTAAGTTCCGATCCATCCAGCAAGGTCAAGGTGTAATTCTTGTCACCATCCTGGCTTAAGGTTGAACCATTCCTTCTGATCCCTGGAGAAAAGATCGGGGTGTCAGATGCGTTGAGTCCTGAAAGCTCAATGACAGGATGTCCCAGGCCATCAACATTATACTCTAATTTCAACGATGACATAAAGTCAACTGACTGACCTGTGGCTCGATCATAGAAGCGAATTTCTCCGGAACGCAATTTGGTGTTCGATTGGGAATCTTTCCCAATCGGGTCTCCACTGGAATTTCTCATTAAGTCGTTTTCATCGAACCAGGAAGGTCGAGAAAACTGTAACACATAGCGTGTATTCCGCCACCCGGCACCCATGCCGTCAAATGCACTGGTAATCGCCGAATCATAGAAACGAGCAAATCTCAAATGTTGTCTACCGGGACTGGCAAAGGTCAGGTCGGTTTCTGCAAGAAGAATACTCTTATCCTGCTCAACCGCATCCACAGATGCAGCAACAGCCTTCAAGTCACCGATTGATGTGCTGTCAACGTCCCAACTTTGAACCTCCTGATCGCCGACAGGTGTTCTGGAAGAAGTTACCAACTGTCCAATACTTTCTGCCTCTGGAGACGGTATGTATGTATTGGGCTTATTGATATTGACGCCGCCACAAATTGTAATATGTCGACCACCTTCACTTACTTCACGATACGCACTTGCTATGGTTTTAGCTGAAGAAGCATACGGAGGTTGCCAATTATTAAGCCACCACATATCGACAGGAATGTCGTTATCCCGGAAAAAACGAGCAAGAGACACTGCCTGCATAGCTTCACGGAGTCGCTTAAATATTTTCACATTGATTATAACTTCTGGATTATCCGGACTCTGCACTGGAAATTCCAGTTCTGCAAAATCATCATAATATATATTAAAATGATCGGCAAAATCTCTGGCAATAGGACTCTGCGGCAGTCCCATCATCATTGATTCAGTTTTCAGCTCAATGCTGGCCTCTTCAAAAACAATTGTAGCTTTGCCAGTAACACTATCAATACTTCGCTGCAATTTCATTTCATTTGGAACAAACCAGAACCGTATATTTCCGCCATCCTCGCCAGTTGCAATCATTCTTTCAACACAGTTTTGATAGTTTGGTATTGATATACTTGAACTGTCGTACACATCGCCAGTAAGGTTGTCAATCCCTATGCCAAGGCATTTCATAACACGATCTGCCTCATACATGACCCAGCCAAGCTTAGTTCCTTCAATACGGCCTCCATATTTACGGTGCTGTTTTGCAGATAAAGCCATAACAAAATCCATAATATAGCTTGAAGAACCATTGTTGCTGCATTTAAGAACATAATAGCTCTCCTGACTACTGCTGCTCAAACGAAGCTTCATACAGTTGATCCAGTTACTACCTTGAGGCATACTGTCGGAAGAAATGTCAGAAGGTTTATCTTCCCATCCGACCAATTCCAGATCAACAAAACTTCGCTCGCCGACACTAATATTAGGCTTGATTACTGACTCAATTTTAGCTGTAAAATCCACTCCAGAGGACAAATAAAAGCGAATATCCAGATCGTCATCTTCAGTAACCCAGATTGGAGTGTATTTAATGATAATACCTCCTTCTTCTCCTGGCTCCCATATACCGTCACCATCGCCAAAATCAATCCATCGTCCACCATGAATACTTGCTGGTGGATCAAGTGTCACAAACGGGGGAACAGCAGAACCGAATACAGAGTTTAGAGCTGTATAGAAATAATCCATGTCAAGATTATCAACTACAGCTGGATCTTGGGTGCCCAAAAAGATAATTTGCCCTGATGCAGGGTCGTATGTCGCACCTTTTATATCAGATAAATTCTCACCTATCAACACAGCAGCTTTATCAATCAACACACCACCAACAGAAACAGAAGAGTTAAGTGGTTGCTGGGTATGGAAGCCATAAAATAGTGCAGCAGCTGGATGAACATAAGGTTTCCCCGTATTTTCGTTAAATTTTACATTAAACCCTGGTCCATAAACAGGCGCATCAAAATGGTCTGCAAAAGCCCTGCCAATATTTTCGATACGCTTATTAGCATTACATGAATACAATCTTATATCTACATCGGATGTCATATTTTGAGTTGGTAGTGCAGCTATAGAAGTCGAATGACTTATGTCTGTTAAAAATACATTTCCAGATGGATCTTTAAAGTCAACAAGCGCGCCTCCATGCCTGGTAATATTCGTTTCCGCACCTTTTGCATAGGGGTCAAGAGTTATATAATCCTGACCTCCATGTCCAATATATGTCATTACAGCAATATCCTTATTTGAACCTAATGCGTTTTGCATCTGGCTAGCCATTGTTACAGGTAGAACTTTTATCCCACCCTCCGTAGGGTTATATGTACTTAACGCTTTAATTCTATCGCTCTCATATTTTACAGCTCGATCTGAAAATCCCTCACTGTCACCACCTACAAAAATTAAATAACTGTCTAATCCCAGAGGGTCAAAATGATTAACCGGATTATTACCACAATAAACATAATGATTTAATCCCGCACTTACGCCCATTGGGTCTTTGGATATAAACCGCCCAGTTGCAGGGTCATAATATCTTGCACGTAAAAATATCAGGCCGGTCTCTGCGTCACAGTATTGCCCAGCAAAAGTATATGGGTTAAATGAAAGATTCCCATGCTGCCCAAATATATCATATTGATACTCGTTAACAGCTTGCCCTAAACCGTCCGTCAACATTTTAGTTGAACCAAGTGCATCTGTCAGATAATATTCATATTCTGATATCGCTGAATCATAGCGGCCAATTCTTTTAGTACCATAAGTGTAGCTGGCAAGCAAATCTCCAGAATTGTCATATTCTTCCAATGTTTCAAAGATTGGACTAAGCTGTTCGACTGTATATTCTGTTCGCACACCGTTAATTATTTTCGCTGTCCTGATACCCTTTGCATTGTATTCAAACCAGATATCATTGTCTACGCTTTGAATTCTCAAAAGCAGATTCTGTTCATCCCAGCTATATTGTATATCATTTTCGCTGTTCGTTTTTCTAATGCAGTTTCCTGCAGGGTCATACTGATAATTTGTAATTAGGTTTGAGACAGTATCTATTGTCCGCAGCAGGCGGTTTTCATGACCATAGTAATAATAAGTGTTTTCGACAATATTTTGATCTTCAAACACCTGCATATTAATCCGGTTGCCGTTATCATCATAATCATAAGAGACAATACGGTCATTTGGGTCAAAGACATCATCATCAGAATACTGCACTTCTTTGATTTGTGAGCGATCATCATAAACATATTTTTCTTTGCTCGTAATAAATCCCCCCAAACCATCTGGTGAGGTTGTGTGTAATTCTGTTCTACGACCGCCATTATCAAACACATAATGGAACCGCTTCAACAGTTGCGAATCTTTTAGATAACTCATTGTTTCAAGACGTGCTGAGTTATCATATAAATACTGAACTTCCATGCCGTTTGGATAAGTCTGGCCGGACAAAAGTCCCGTATTCGGATCATAAGAATAACTGGTTTGCCTGGTTGTTTGCATAATATCTCGAACAAATTCCAAACGGCCAGCGTTATCATAGTCGTGTTCAACCCGTCTTCCGCTTGGATATACAACTGCGGTTAAATTTACTTTATTATATTCATAGGCAACAGCCATATCGCTGCTACTTTTTGCAGAATCTTTTGAGCTAACAACTTTGGTAACTCGACCTAAATCGTCATACTCGAAGAAAGTCCATTCATTGTTGTCATTGGCTGACAATACACGGCCTAAAATATCATAGGTGTAATTAAAATCTTTACCTGTAGAGAATGAAATATTGACCAGTCTTCCAATCATATCATAGTTGTAGGTTGAAATAATTCCATTTCCATTCGTAAAGGTCTTGATTCGATTGAGTTCATCATACGTATACTGCTGAGAATCCTGTGTGTGATCGTAATAAGTTACCTTTACAACGTGCCGAACCGTACCGTCTTGTCCATCCGGTGTTTCAATAACAAGAGAATTCAGGCCTGGAATAAGTGTAGTAGAACCGGAATACTCAATTCCTTTATATTTGTACTGATAAACATAGTTGCTTGTTGAGACATGAACCGAGCTTAAGAATTCAAAGCTGTCAGCAGGTTCGATGTTGATTAATCCCTGAGAATAGTTGTGTGACTGAATCTGTCCTTCGTAAATAATTGCCAGAAGATAATAAGATTGGTCGGCTAATTCGTTAGGAATAAGCCAGGAATATTCATCGATATTTCCATCGCTTTGGAACTGGTCGATAATTAAAATTTCATTTTCATTGTCCGGATTCAAATCAGGGTCAAAATACAAGGCAATGTCACAGTTTTTCGTCGGGCTGTAATCATCCCATTTGACATTGAACTTCTCATCTGCATTTACCCAAAGATTGTCATTAGGGTCTAGAATGGTTATGGTTGGTAAAACACTCTCGCCAAGCAAATTGACTTGTATTAAGCTTTCCCCCGGATCATCACTTTGGATAGCCAATACCGCATTCTTGGAACCTGTCTCGTTTGGATCGAATGCAACCGTTACCTGCCAGGTCTCGCTTTCAGATACGGCGACTTGGTTTGCAGATCCAGCATCAATCGTTCCCTGAGTATCCGATATGACCGAAACGATGCTAAAATCTTCAGAAGTCGAAATGCTAATTCCATTAGCAGGGATATTCAAAGGCTGGGTTCCAAGGTTTTTGATTGTAAACACATAATCTCTTTTATAGTTACCAGTGCCATCACATAACGTCGCATCGTATGTTACATCTGAATAACCAAGCCCATCTCTATCGATTGACAGTAAAATGTCTGATTCATCTAATCCACTGCCAGTAAGATTTACATTTACCATAGGGGTATCCAAATCATTACTGTTTATGGAAACCGTTGCGGCATAACTACGAGCAGTTTCCGGATCGAAAATAAATTCCAGAGTCAGTACATCATCCCCTTCGATGCTGATTACATTAGAAATGTCCAGTATGCCCAATTTATCAGAAGATACACTGGATATCTGGAAATCTGAGTTTGAAAGAGTAATCCCATTAGACGGTATAACTAAGGGAACTTCACCCCCATTGGATACTGTAATAGTTTCTATAGCAAATAAACCATCAATACCATCAGCATGAGTACCGCCAAAATCAATAGATGAGTCAGAAATTTGAATATTTTGTTCAATTAAGCCTGTACAGGTCAGAGAAATAATCGTTTCCTGTTGTTCCTGATCATCGGTCAGAATTTTAAGCATGTCAGTTAGTGGGCCATCAGCAATAGGATCACATTCGACCTGAATTGTCCATATTTCTGCGCCAAATGCTGAAATAACCTTGCTTCCGGTGCTAAGATTGATCGCGCCTGCGGTATTGCTGCTGATTGACTGAATTGCAAAATGAACACCATCATTCAAGAAAATACCATTTTGTTCAACGGTGATGTCACCGGTTCCAAGGTTTTGTAAGGTGAAGGACTTGATGCTGTTATTATTGCCCGAACCATCGTTAGCGACTTTACCGAAATTTATCATCATATCATTTAATGGATTACCGCCAGAAAATACCCTTAAGTCCGGAAGAGGTGTTGCATTACCAGATAAGGAAACACTAACAAGGCTTTCATCAGGATCATCAGTGGAGATATATAATGTATCTGAAAGGGAACCAGGGAGAGTCGGATCGAATGAAACCGTTACTATCCAGGTTTCCGCAGACTCACGGGCTATTACACGACTGCTGGAAAGACTGATAAGGTCTTGTGTACTGCTCAATATGCTTTCGATCTTAAAATTGGTGCCGTTTCCTAAATAAATTCCATTTGCATAGACAATTAATGCGGCTAATCCGGTATTCGATATCTCGACTGTAGCCAAAGATTTTGAGTTACCGGAACCATCTGCAACAGTATCGGGATAATTGATTGTTAAATCGGTTGCGGAGCCGGAAGAATCCTCAACCTTGATGTCAGGTATATGGGTATTGACGGTGACTGTATCGTAATCCCGACTTTGCCCAACACTGTGATTGTTGCTTTCATTGGATTCTGAAACATCATTATTACTGTCAATGACCACGCCAAGATAAAAAGAACTACCGCTGCCAAAAGGATTAGAGGGAAGATATAGCGTTGCTGTAGCACCTGAAAACTGATAACTTGGCAAAGCAGCCATTGTATATGTCCCGAGTGCATAATCACCTCCGGAACCGATGCTGGAATCAGTTGAGAGATAAAAGGTAATATCATAACTCCCCGCGTCTGCCGACCCAAGATTTCCAACATAAAAAAGCACTTCAACCGAATTACCCCAGTACACGCTTGACGAAGTCACATCAAAACGATAATTTGAACTCATACTATAGTCCGGACCGTAAAAACCAAGCAAATCCGGCTGGGATGCCATTGTCGAAATAGAACCTTCTTCCCTATCGATCTCCCTTATTATTATTTCTTTCATGAACGGTTCATTTTCTTCAGAGAAAGCGATAGAAGAAAAAACGGCTAAAATAAAACAAAAAGACAACGAAAGTAACGTTATACGCTTCATCTATCAAAACTCCTCATAATTAAATTAGGGCATCAGCAATCGATATAAATATTAAGAATGCAAGTAGTAAAAGTACTCGCATTATTTAGCAACTATTCCTAAAACTGGGCAGTCAATGTAAACACAGGTCAACCGGGGCTAATTTGTTCAATCTTAAATTCATATTGAAATCTCCCAAATTAAAATCATACATTTTCTTTATTATTTTCATCGAATCAGAAATCCCCATCCAATAGTCAGCACCTTTCCCTCCTCGCTGGCCGGTAGGCTCATAACCCTCTTCAAAAGAAATAGGGAGACTTTCTACAACAAAGCCTGACGGTTCAAAACCTGCGAAAACAGAGATGCCAAAAGTTGAAACGATGATAACAAAAAGAATTGTGCCCTGAGTACTTCTAGTAAACTTTTCCATCCGTAAAACCTCCTTTAATTCCCCAAATTATATCAAAAATGTCACTCCAACAAATTTGTATATTCTCAGCAAAAGCAAGACAAAGAATTCCCCAAATCCAATTGTCACCTACTAAAACACTATTATCGGCTGTTTGTCAACAATAAATATCCACTTAAAAGAAATCAAGTCCTTGAAATCTAAATACGAATACAGTATGGTTTTAAACTAAAGGTTCATAAAAGATTAGATATGTGAATACTTTTTTATTGCCATTTTTAAAGAATTTCCAGAGATAATCGTCGATAACAATTTAATTTTAAACTTTTTTTCACATCAAAGAAATAGCTCAGACATGAATTCATCCAAACAGCTTTTATTTACCCAAAAATGTCACCACCTCGTCGCATCTATTTACCCTAAAAGTATTTAAACCAGTTTTTGTGTCACTTAAACATTCACATATCTAATCTAATATGAAAGGAAAAAAGCAATGACTAAAAAAACATGAGATTTGGCAACTGGGTACTCACTATCAAGAAGCATCCGAAGACAAATATTTCAGAAAAAAATGTAAAACATGGCAATTGGATACTTGAGCCAGACAAATACCTAAATAAGAAACAGGCAAATAGATTATTAAAAGCCGTAGAATTCAGAGCGAAACTTGCGACAGCCAAAAAACAAAAAATTGCTATTCGTGATTACTTCATTATCCATTTGGGATTATCAACTGGTCTTAGAGTAATGGAAATGGCAGCGTTAAAGTGCGGTGATCTGTTTTTGGATGAAAGATTATGTTCTGTGTTAGTCCGCAAAGGCAAAGGGGATAAAAGGAGATTAGTGTATTTTACAGAACCATTCAGTAAACATTGCAAACAATTTTTAAGATGGAAACACCTACTTGGCGAATCAGTAGAGCCGGAAGCACCGTTGATTGTTTCAAGTAATACAGGATTTCAGATGACAACACGAGCATTGCAGTATATTTTTAAGCGATGTGGCACAATAGCCCATATCGATCCGCACTATTCGATTCACTGCCTGAGACATACTTATGCCTGTTTCCTACTGAAGGCGAGTAACTGGAATCTTCGATTAGTGCAAAAACAACTTGGGCATTCAAGGATCACGACGACGCAGGTTTATGCTGATGTAATGCTGCCACAAATAGAAAAAGCATTAAATCGAATGTACCGGTAAAAAGATGGTTGGCAATAATATCGGCTCAAAAAGAATCAAATACTTGAAATAATGGTATCAAACTGGTATAGTAATTTATAGTGAGTTCAGAAAAGGATTGTTTTCTGAACTCATTTTTTTTAATTTTTTCAGAAGAAAATTCAAAATAATCGTCGATAATCACATATTTTTTCGCGATTTGCACTTCTAAAAAACATCTTTCAGTTTACATTCCGTGGTCAATCTTCAATTTGTAATCCACCCTTCTTTATCGACGTATCTTCCTTTCACAAAAGTATTTAAGGCTATATCTCCTTTGATTTTAAGTTCATATTTCAATCCAAATATGAAAAGGAGGTCACGATGCCTGAAAAACAATGAAACATAGCACATGGGAGCTTGATCTTAATAAGTTTCTATCTAGGAAAGATGCCCGGCGATTATTGATTGTTTCTGAAGAAGGAGTTAAATCTTCGCAGCATGTCACTGTCAAAGATTACTTCATCATCAATCTTGGGCTATCGACAGGTCTTAGGGTAATGGAGATGGCCGCTCTAAATTGCGGTGACTTCGATTTAGAAGGTGCAGTCCCATCTTTGTTAGTAAGAGAAGGCAAGGGCAAAAAGAAACGGCGAGTATTTTTCAGCGACGATTTCAAAATTCATTGCAGTAAATATTTGGCTTGGAAACAAAGTATCGGTGAATCGGTAGAATCTGAACAGCCGTTATTGTTATCTATTAAAACAGGAGGACATTTGACAACGAGAGCAATACAAAAAGCTTTTAAAAGATGTGCTGAAAAAGCAGGTCTGCCCTTGCACTATTCGATTCATTGCCTGAGACATACTTATGCCTGTTTCCTATTGAAGGCTAGCAGCTGGAATCTTCGATTAGTGCAAAAACAATTAGGGCATTCGAGAATCACAACGACGCAGGTTTATGCTGATGTGATGCTGCCTGAAATCAAGAAAGCATTAAATAAGATGTATCGGTAAAAATTAAAACAATTTTTTATGATAGGAGACAAAGATGAAATTTAGAATTATGGGTACCGTCGCTGTTTTATTGGTAGTAATGCTTTTTAGTGGCTGTAGCGGCAACGCAGCACAAGATGAATCCGATGCAATGGGGGTTTTGGGAAATCTGATGATGCTTCAGTCAAATGCTTCACAGGAAGAGGTTCTGGTGGAAGATCTAACACAAACAGAAGGAGAACAATATCATCTAAAATATCAATAATTGGAGTAGACTTTTAACAT
>JAGLOF010000195.1 GCA_023139105.1 bacterium | reverse complement strand
CACAGCCTCAGAGCATGGGAACGAGAAGGAAATTAATTGTGATTTTGTAAGAAAAAACCCGGCCATTAAGGCCGGGTTTTTTTTAATGTTAATTATTGTAATTGAAGAAAATATTATTTCATCAGCAACATTTTTCTTTGAATGACTACATTGCCTGATTTTAATTGATAGAGGTAGACACCACTGGGGACGCGATTACCCTTGCTGTCAAGTGCCTTCCAGGTTGCCTGATGCATGCCTGCAGGCAGTGCTTGGTCTACCAGTGATTTAACCAGACGTCCGCTGATGTCATAGATGTTCAATGTAGTCATGGCAGCTTCAGCTGTCTGGTAGTGGATAGTTGTTTCCGGGTTGAACGGATTGGGGAAGTTCTGCTGCAACTTGAAACTTTGCGGCTGAGCTGTATCATTATCTGCATCTTCAACGCCTGTAGATGTGTTGGTAAATGTTAGTATACAGAACTGCGTTACCTTGACATAAATCATCTGTGCGGCTTCATCTACATGATCAACTTCCAGTGTTGTCCACTCGCCACTGGCAGAATGAAAGTAGTTGATTGTAAGATCAGCAGCACTGGCGACACCGGCACTATCCAGATCTTCCTGTGTATATGGTATGGCTACGAGGATGGCTTCAGTGAGTTCCAGACCATCCGGTCCAAAGTGATAATTGAGACCAATTCCCTGGACACCGTCCGGCATAGCAGGCAGATTGTCAATTTTACTTATAGATATTTGAAGCGTATCCAGCAGTGCACCAGCCGGTATGTTCATGGTAATTCCAAGATCTTCATTGGTTATAATTCCGCCGAATTCGCCAACATAATCATAACTGGCAGTTGCAGTATCAACTTCAGTACAACCAACAGTGAAAGACCATGTAGAGTCACATGACAGTGGTGCTGCATCCAGGTCATCAAAATATACTCTGACTGTGACAGTGCTGTCTTCCTCAAAAAGGACATCTGGTGTATAGATGACGCTGTATTCACTCAGCTCCTGGCGGATCTTCACCAGTCCGCCGGTCTGATCCTGACCATCGATGAGTATTGCTGACTCATCTATCCATGCGTCCAGAGTATTTAAGTCTACACCTCTTCCTGCATCGGCTGTACGGAATTGAATGCGGGCATTTTTTGGAACAAATGCAGCTGAATCTACCGGATAGCAGTAGGCCAGAGATGGTGATGCCGGTCCGCTTACAGGTTCAAAGAAGGCAACTGCATGATTATGCCAGAATACGGTTATATCTGTTGAAAGACTGCTTTTATCTGTTATATTGTGGCCTTTCCACTGTACAAAACGATAACCTGCTGCAGGTATTGCAGTGATGGGAACTATTGTATTGTGTGTATGGAGATATGTTTTAGGCGGTGGATCTGTTGTTCCGCCACCAATCGGTCTTGCCATGATTGTCAGGCTGAGAAGTGTGGCCTCTCCGCTCAGATTGATATTATAGGGAGATTCATTTGTATCGTCATTGACGATATTCAGAACAGCGACTTTACTGCCTTCAGTGGTTGGATGAAAATGAACAGTTACAGTTACACTGGCACCGGGATTTACTGTTGACTCGGCTGAACTGGAGTGAATCCTGAATTGATCAGCATGCCTGCCTGTAATTGAATGGGGCAGATTTAAGTGCAGATCTGCGGTACCTATATTGTGAATAAAAAATACCGCCTCTTTTGGTCTGTGTATACCCTGACTACCAAAATCATAATTGCCGCCGTCAGCAATGGAAGCACCCTTGTTTCTTACATCAATTTCAGGCTGTGTTCCAGTGCCGGTAACAAGAATGTCATATGGATCTTCATCAGCGTCATTATTTGCCAGATCCATATCAAAGCTGAATGCGCCAAGAGCATCAATATTCATGGCAACATATAACGAATCAAATGAGCCTGCCGGAATATTAAGCGGCAGGGTCGTTACTGCATTAATTCCACTTACATTGATCTGGTTTGCGGCACTTAGACCACTTACATTCAGAAGATCACCGCCTGCTGTATTATCAATATAAATCTTTAGAGTGTCAGGACCAATGTTACGGTTACCTGAGGCTAATGTGCCTCCATCGGCAATAGATGTAGTCCTGGCGGGCCATTGAACGTCAATTTCAGGACCTTGGCCTGTTCCTTGAATGCTGAAGTTATAAGGATTCTCATCGGCATCATCATTAGCTATGCTGATAGTGGCCGTACGTACACCTTCAGCACTGGGATCGAATTCTACAGTGAATGTGGTTGTAGTATTCTGTGCAACAGATGTGGATGGATCTACTGTTACGTCAAAGTCGGCTGCGTCGGTGCCTCCAAGAGAAACGATTGGTGTGCCGTTGAGGTTCAGATCGCTGCTGCCTGTATTTTCAATGGTGTAGGTACGATTGAGTGTTCCGCTGGATACAGGTGTAGAACCAAAATCAGTATGGTCTGTTGTAGATGGGGTGGCATCGTCGTCTGCAATGGAGACACTGTTGCCCTGAACATCCATCTCGGGATTGCCGCTCACGGTGATGGTGAAGAGAGCTGTCTTATCTTTTACAACGCCGTCATCCTCGGCCTGGACATCCCAGTAATAGGTGCCCTGCGGTATAAGGCTCATATTGATCTGCGTCTGAGAGCTGGCCGTTGAAAGTTCCTGAGTCAGTCCGGGATTGGTGCCTGCGGCATCGATCCAAACTGTGATATGATAATGATCATCTTCACCTGAGCCGTCATTCTCGAAACCGAAATCGTCCCAGTCAAAGGTTGTAGACGTGGGGCCGACCGTAGCGTTGTGGGCAGGGGATACATTAGCGAAAGTGCCTGCGGTTGTGAATTCCCAAGGGGCTAGTGTGCCTGTGGGAAAGGTAGCGATATAGGTACCGTCTCGCCAGAGTTCAAGTTTCCAGTAATAGGTCTGATTGGTCAGAAGGTTGTAATAATCTATATGGCTGGGCGGCGTATCCGCGTGGATAGTTTCCAGACGTGCCAGGGTCAGGTCGGTGGGGGATGTGCCCAGAGTAACCACATACCAGTTGTTGGTTGTGGCTGCCATTGAGGGGTCATCGGGCCAGTCAAAATGAATATTGCCCAGGGGGACTGTTTCCTGATGAGGGCTAAACTGCGCCATCAGGCCAGTGGTCATGAGCAGGATCATCAGTCCTGCCAGAATGTAACGTTTTTTCATTTTGTGCTCCTTTTGGATTTGTGAATTGCCGTAATGTAATGAATTGTAGTTTTTTAGTATTTGTTTTCGTTTCATTCGTTTATGCACATTGTGTGCCAGTATGTTTGATATTTTGATGCATTGCTGATATTATACAGATTAATATACAATAAGGTTGTGCCTGAAGCACTACTGTTTTACTACTGAATGTATCACCTTACCATCGCTATTGCTATCGGTACTTTCGCTTATAAACCGCAAAACAACAAACGATTACGATTACGAGACCGAATGTCCTGCGCACAATTGAATTATTGTTTCAGCGATAAAATACCTTGCATTAATGTTGAGATTTTATGGTGCTGCAGTGTCAATTTTTTTATTGCCGGATTAATAAGTTGTGATATGTGTCAACTTTTTATGTGTTCAGGTTGTCTAACAAGTGTAGTTGTTCTGATTTATAATGTTCAGTATATGTTCTGCATTGCAATTCAGTACTAACTTTTTCTCCTATCGTACCGTATTAATTGTAGACACACTTGAATCAAATAGGCTATTTATCTTCAGGGAAGGAGTTGTAATGCTTATAAATTTGATAAAAACTGCAGTGCGTAATATGTTGCGCCACAAGGGGTACAGTGCAATCAATATAATAGGTCTGGCCCTGGGCCTGGCATGTTCACTGCTGATTTTTCTGTGGGTAACGCATGAACTAAGCTATGATAGCTTTCACAGTAGAATTGATGATTTATATCGTATTGAACAAGATCAGTTTTATAATGATCGTAGATATCATGTGACAGTGACACCATATCCTATGGGAGAAGGTGTTAAAGAGGATATTCCTGAAATAGTTGATGCATGCCGTTATGTATTCATGCCGTCAATCCTTTTCCGGTATGATGAAAAGTCATTTTTTCAGGGTGGACTGCGTTGTGTTGATCCGTCACTTCTGAATATGTTTGATTTTAAACTGTCAGCCGGAGATCCGGCCACGGCTTTCTCTGATCCTCATTCTGTAGTATTGACACAGGAGGTTGCAGAAAAATATTTTGGCAGTGATGATCCTCTTGGCAAGACGTTGGTGCTGAATAATGAATACAGTTTTAAGGTGACAGGTATTATTGCAGAGGCCCCTGATAATTCAACCATCAATTTTCAGGGATTGATGCCTTTTGAATTTCTCAAGGAAATTGGCCGTTACAGTGATAGCTGGGGTGCTAACTCTATTGTTACATATGTTCAGCTGCATGATCAGGCAGATATTACTGCTGTAAATGATAAAATCACTCAATTACGTCAAAATCGAGTGGCTGAAGGCATTGAAGATATGGGGGATAGAACTCAGTTTATGAGCCGTAAGCCCACGCAATTTATGGTAGCACCAATGCAGGATATTCATCTTCATGCCTATTTTGGTTATGGAAAACCAACAGGTGACATTCAATATGTTTATATTTTTTCTGTTATTGCTTCCTTTGTATTGCTGATTGCATGTATAAATTTTATGAATCTCTCTACGGCGCGCAGTGCAAAAAGGGCCAGGGAAGTGGGATTGCGCAAGGTTGTTGGTGCTAAGCGCTCGCACTTGGTGGCTCAGTTTATTGGTGAATCTATGACAACTGCAATATTGGCTCTGATTGTAGCCATGGTACTTGTTATGTTAATGCTGCCTGCTTATAATCAGCTTTCCGGCAAGGCCTTTACAATATCTCATCTGTTGAATCCCTCTTTCTTTACAGGTGTTGTACTTATTACTTTGTTAACCGGGCTTATTTCCGGTTCTTATCCAGCTATTTTTCTGTCATCATTTATGCCAATCCGCGTATTGAAAGGCAGTTTAAGTGGTGCCAAGGGAAAGACTTTTCGACGTGTATTAGTGGTGATTCAGTTTTCTTTGTCAGTATTTTTGATCATTGGTACTTCCATAGTATACAAGCAGGTTAAATTTATGCGGGATAAACCTATTGGTTATGAGCAGGAGCATTTAATTTATATGGGTCTGCGCGGTAATGCCCGGGAAAAATATCAAACTCTCAAAGCTGAGCTTCAACGGGAAACAGAAGTGATCAGTGTTACTGGCAGCGGTCATCAGCCTCACCAGATAGGATCAAACTCAAGCGGTTCTGACTGGGAAGGTAAGGATGAAAATTTCCGTCCCCTGATCTCGCAATCGATTGTAGGTTATGACTTTGCATCAACCATGAAAATTGATATTGCCGAAGGCCGTGATTTTGAAACAAAATTTACAGGTGATACTGCATCGGCTTTTCTGGTGAATGAGACATTGGCTAATATGATGAATAAAGAGACAGTTGTGGGAGAGAGTTTTAGCTTTATGGGGGTTGACGGGCATATTGTAGGTGTTATGAAGGATTATCACTATCAGTCGGTCAGGTTGAGTGTGGAGCCACTGGCTGTCATCTGTTATCCGCCACGTGTATCATTTGCTATTGTCCGCCTGGATGCTAAAGATATGAAAGTTTCTCTGGCAGCAGTTGAAAAAGTCTGGAATCGAGTGAATCCCCGTTATCCATTTGAGTATGATTTTGTGGATGAACAGGTTGCCCGTATGTATAGAGTTGATCAGGCGGTGGGTTCATTGTTGAAGTATTTTGCTATACTTGCCATTGTTATTGCTTCTCTGGGTCTGTTTGGCCTCTCTGCCTTCACAGCAGAACAGCGCACCAAGGAGATTGGTGTCCGTAAAGTTTTAGGCGCTTCTGTATCTGGTATTGTTCTACTTTTGGGCAAGGAGTTTGCAAGATGGGTACTGCTTGCAAACCTTCTGGCCTGCCCTGCAGCCTTTTTTATAATGCGTAATTGGCTGAGTGCCTATGCTTATCGTACTTCATTGTCATGGTGGGTGTTTGGCCTGTCTATTGTTCTCTCTATGGCTGTGGCCCTGGTGACAGTGAGCTATCAATCTATACGTGCAGCATTGATAAATCCAGCACGCAGTCTTAATTATGAATAGGATTTAGTTTTATTTTTATGATCTGTTGAAGAAAAAAGAGTTTTAAGCATAAGGTTCGTAAAGATAAACGCGAAGGATGCAAAGTTAGTATATTCAACTCCGGGGATTGGCTACAATGTGGTCAATCCCCGGAATCGTTTTACATCATCTATTTTTGCAGTATCAGTTTATTTGTTCTGATATGTCCATCGCATTCCATACGGCAGATATATACGCCTGACGGTCTGTCTGAGGCTTCCCAGTGAATCTTGTGAGGCCCTGCTTGCATAAACCGGTCAGTCAGTATCTCTACCAGGCGTCCGCGTATGTCAAAGATCTCAACCTTGACCTGTCCGGGTCTAGGTAGCGTAAATGAAATACAGGTCTCCGGATTGAAGGGATTGGGGTATGCCGGATTAAGCATGAGCTGATGGGGTATTTTTATTACTTCAACGTCTGTTGGGTTAGCCCAGTCAAATACGGAGGCGTAGGCATGTATGCCACGGCCTTCTATGCGGCTGTCTGTCCAGGTAGTGTAGATTTTATCATTTCTGACAGTGACTTGAGGAAACAAGTGGACGGAGGCCTGATCATCATGTATTATAAAGGGATCACCCAAGCTGCCCTGACCAAGTTGATAACGCTGGCATATAACATTGCCGTCCTCTGTCCAGATGAGTGCCGCCCTGCCCTGGTCATCTGCGTCCATGGTATCATACAATGGTATGCGCACATTGCCGCCAATGAGTGTACCATTTTTACTGATATGCTGAATATAGGCATATTTTTCATCATCAGCCAGTGATCTTGCATGAAATATAGCCCAGTATGTGGAGTCGCTGGATATTTTGATAAGATGTGTTGAGCCGTATTTATTATAAGTTAGTGAGTCTGCATTTATTTGTAAAGGCTCGTCTTTTTGTTGGCCGTCTGAGGAGAAGAAATGAACAAAAGCTCCGTATGTACTCTCAGATGTTTTTTTGCTTCCTGCCAGAACAAAGTCGTGATTCTCCAGTAATTTGGAACCCTGTACTCTGGTGATGCTGTTAAGCCCGGCCTGATCTGCATGTGGATCATTGATAAGCGGCTGATCATTGGGATCAACTATTTGAAACCTTAATTCATCAGGCTCAGGGTATTGATTTTGGATCATCCATGCAAAGAGTGCATAACCGCTGTCATTCATGGCCAGTTGATAGTATTGTCTGATTCTCCCGCATCCAGGTACTTGTCTGTTGCTATCTATGCGATTTCCTTCTGCGTCAAATCGTTGATATGATAAGCCTACAGCTGAGTTACAATTGT
>JAGLOF010000194.1 GCA_023139105.1 bacterium | reverse complement strand
CTGACCTTTTTCGACAGCCTCGTTATCTGCGGATTTATTATTCTCTGTTCAATTGGTCGCGTGCTTGGTAGCATTCTTTTTTAGATCTGCCAGATTCATCCTTCCTTCATGATAGGAATCAATGTCTTTTTTTGATAAGATAAAGGTCAAATGGCTATCTTCTTGCTGCTTATTTGGCCAAATTTTGATTGTACTGCCCATGTCAATTGACAGTATTATTGATTCAGTCTCGGGCAATCGGATAGTGTGTCCGTAATCAGCGATGAGTTCAATGATTTCATCTTTATATTGTTGTTGATTCTCCAGGTTCTTTTGTTTGCGTTTTTCGGCTTTTTCAGTGTTTTTATCTTCATTTACTAAATATTGCACATTATCATCACCACTAATTACCTGGAGATTGCCGTAACTGCTGAAGGTGAAAGATGATCCGCGCATATTAATGAATAGAAGAGCACCCAGTCCATTTAAATATAATCCATGGGCTTTACTAATATTGAACTGTGACCGGGGTTCTATTGCCCTGTCCAAAATTTCCAGAAGAATATCAATATCAGATTGCAATTTCTCTAATTGTTCATTATTTTCATCAAAGTGAATACGCTTATGGAATTCAGATATTGTAATATGCTTCTGCCTGAAATCAACTATATCTGATATTTTCATCCAAGTGTTATAAATACCATGCTGGTTGCGTCGGGACCAGCCAGAACTTTGTGCCAGTACAGCAATTTTATCACTTTTTTTGAACTGATTGATAGCCGGTGCATAATCACAATAAAATGTTTGTATTTGTTCTTTAAATAACCTGTCAGTTTCGATACGTGCTTTTTGCTCGTCAACCTGCATCAATTCAATGAGTTGCCGGGCTTTTCCCTGTGCCTTCTCATGCTGTGTAGCTGCCTTGGCCGCCTTAATTGTATCTGGACGTTTTCTTATTTCCAGTTCTTTCCACTCTTTATTGATACGGGTAGTACTTCTAATATAAGGGAAATCTCCTGTATTCTGTGTGAAGAATACAAAGCCATATCCATCAATATATATCCCTTTACTGGGGGATGAACTAAAATGAAGATTAGAATGTTTTGGTGCCAGAATTTTATCCAAAACACCTTCCATGATGCGAATATCCCGTTTTAGTTTTCGCTGATCAAGTTTTTGGGCCATCAATATTATTGGCATTGTAGTTAATATGATTGCGGCTAATGTGAATAGACGTTTCATTTTATACTCCTGTGACGGCATTATGTCATTTATTTTTTATCGAGACTATATGTAGCCATTTCAAGCAAGTTGTTAATGGCCTGACTGTTCTGATTGAGTCTACCCTGGGTAGCAAGGTGTAGTCCTTCCAGCTCCTGATCGTAAAGAAAAAGATCTTTCCTGCGTTGATTCTCAAATTGATTGACATAATTTGTGAAAATTGCGCTGACCCTTTGATTTTGTGCGATCTCGTTTTCTTTGAGTAAGTCTGATACCATCAACAGGGTCTCTTGTTGCATCTGGTGTAAGGTTGAAGTCAAAATTGCCGGATCTGGTGCGGATTTATCAGAAGTTGAAGTGACTCCAAAAGCTATATGCCATTGACCGTTTGTATATTCGGCTTGAAAATTCATTAAAGATAGTAGTACCAGTGCCGTACCAAGTACAACAGGAATAGCTATTAACACCCGTTTTGGACGAAAATATTCTCTCAATTGCTCTATGATATCAGCAAAACGAGAGGTCTTTTCAACAATGAAATGATGCTGCATCTCCGGTTCCGGATCTTCCCATTCACTTAATGTGGCAGCAGTTTTCTTGAGTTCATTCCATTCTGCCCTGCATGCATCACAAGTGTCTATGTGCTTTTCAGCCAGAGCTTTCTGGTCCGCATCAATATCTCCATAGAGTAGCGCCACTAAAATTTCAGGCATGTCATGACATTTCATGGAGAAGTACCTCCTTATGTAAATCTGCATCCTCAAGGTGTTTTCTCATAGCCTTGAGGCCATAATATAATCTTGATTTTACTGTGTTTACGGATTCATTTAATATCTCTGCAATTTCCGTAAATTTTAGTTCCTGATACTGTTTCATCACAATAACAACTCTTTGTTCAGCCGGCAGTTTTTGAAGAGAATCTTTTAATAGTTCGCCCACATGATTTCTATGTGCCATGAGATCCGGTGCCGGCAGGTGAGAGTGATGCTGATGTGCTGCCTTATTAAGCTGGATATCAGTCATTGTATCCAGGGCCTGCGTTTTTTTTCTCTTACGGCTTCTGAACTCATCAAAACAAAGATTATTTGCTATTCTGTAAGCCCAGGATGAGAACTTGTCAGGATCTTTTAACCGTTTCAACTGCTTGTAGATACGTATGAACGCCATTTGTGTAATGTCTTTGGCTGTCTCTTCATCACCTGTCTGGCGCCAGATAAAATTGTAAAGAGGGCGTTCCCAACGCATTACCAGCAGATTAAAGGCCTGGATATCGCCATCCAGAAATCGTGTGACCAGTACGCTGTCGGTCATTATTTTAGTTTCCATGTTTGTTATGGCCTATATTTAAGACGCCACAAACTGTATTAAGTTTTAATTTTTTTTTGATTGCAAAATAAAAAATATGGATTTTAGATTGATTTATAAAAGCTGCTTAAAATATATGAAGGCCTATTGCCCAATCAAAACAAAATTGTAGCTTTTTTTCTTGCTTTTTGTGTGTAACTGTGTTATATTAGTCGCTCCAATGTGGTGGGTGTAGCTCAGTTGGTTAGAGCGCCAGGTTGTGGCCCTGGAGGTCGCGGGTTCGATTCCCGTCATTCACCCTGGTATAAAATTTGAAGACATTTTTTATATATATACCTCCCCATCGTCTAGTGGCCTAGGACTCAGGGTTTTCATCCCTGCAACAGGGGTTCGAGTCCCCTTGGGGAGGCCAAAACGCTCCGGATTTTTCCGGGGCGTTTTTTTTTGTTTAATTCCAGAAGAGCAAGAGCAGGAAAAGAATATAGAGCAAGGGCAATTGAACACGGATGACGCGGATGACACGGATTAGAGCGGATTAATCCGGATGTAAAAAAGCAAGAACACCTAATGCGGCAATTTAATATGGATTCCATAGAAATTACAGATTCACACTGTGCAAAAATATTGTCATCCCGGCAATCTCTTAGCCGGGATCTTTTAAACGGTTCATTGGAACATTAGTATCATCGATGTGGGCATGGGAGAGAGAAAGAACAATGTCTACATAAAGCATGAAAAAGAGCAGAAAAGCAAGAGCCATGGAACATGGATAATGCCGATGATCACGATTCAAATCTGGTTCTCCCAGTACACAGTTGCATATTCTTCTATTTAGAAAAAAATATTATTCAGCCCGGATGGTGGCGAGAAAAAACAATAGCGTCCCTCAACGGTGTCTTTGTGAGAAGGCCTGGACTTTGGTTGACGAAGCAATCTTCTTGGGGTTTTCCAGTTATTTTAAGATTCTGTTGATTTGAGTGGGTAATTTGAAAAGAGGGTATAGTGTTAACAATGGGTATTTAATGGAAAAAGCTTGAGATTTATTGGTTTTTTCTGTATTTTATTTAATACATCAGGTCATTCATTTCTATGGAAGCTACTTTTGTATTGTACGGGGTTGAATTGGAGAATCTCTTTCTGAGACGCCTGTTACAACGGTTTTGCAGTGCACATCCAACAGATGCTGAAGTCCGGCAGCTGGTGGAGATGTCTGCTCAACTGGCATTGAGGTATTTGAAGTATAAGCAAAGCCGGGGATTTGTCATTGCCGAATCCCGGGCATATCATGCTGAAGAACTGAAAAGTCTGGCTATTGATCTGATTGCCGAGTTGTTTGAGCGCAATGATTTCGGTGAGTTTATCATCATCCGCAACTATTTTACTCCCCACTTATCAGAATCCTCCACAGAAATAGAATTGTCAATTTACTTGCGTCGATTGATTACCAATCATATTGAACAGAGATTGACGCGCATATATAAAGAACGTGACCCTGAAGCGGCAAAGATCATTAAAAATATTAAAATTGCTGTTGCCAATAATCTTAACCTTTCAATGGTTCATCATGGGAACGTAAATTACGTCACGCCCAATGATCTGCCTGATATTTCTCAGGTTGCTCAAATAAATGATGATGGAATGGGGCAAGGCCTCATCAATAACGTGGCCATTTCTTTGTTTAGACCGGTTGATACCATACCCGTCATGCTGAAAAAACTGTTTACTTTGCTCAAACAAGAGCCTGCTTTGCCAAATTGTCTTGCATTAAACGTATTGATGCGTATTATCCGTGATTATCGCAAACATATTGATTATTCATCAGCATTGGCGAATCGAATTTCCATTGACAATGACCCAGAACGATTGGTTTTTCATCAGGAGATGGTTGGGCAGATTAAACGGATTCAGAAAGAGTTATTTAGAAAAGTTGATGTATCCTACAGAGACAAGGGGAAACTGAGTGAAGAGGATACTGAGGCACTAAAATCCGCTTTGGCATTAATGACCAAAGATCTGGTAAATGGTGATACTTTAGACACCCACTATTTTTATATCCATGAAATGATGCCTGCTGTGAGTATGGATGAGTATAATCTGAAATACCGGAAACAGTTTGAATATTTTGTCCGCATATTACGAAATGAGATTAAAGAAACTGTGTTTGCCAATTCTGGACAATGATTCGATGGAGCTATTAAAGGATTGGAAGTATAAAAAGGCTATCGTAGCAGGATAAACGGAGTTCTATTCAATGGATGTTTGTATAGATAAAATTTTAATTGAACGATTTGTGCTCAATGATATTGCAGATATTTGTCAAGTTAGGGAGATTGAGGCACACATTGCCAGCTGTGTGTATTGCAGGCAATACCATGCTGAATTGTGCAATTTTTACAATGGAGTGGAAGCAGCTGATATCAGTGAAGTCCGGGAAATGACAGAGCGCATTCTTGAAAAGGTGATGGGGGAACAACCGTCATTGGATTCTTCAGGACGTAAACCAGTCAAACTTTACCCTATAAAATCTGTTTCAAAAGAGCCGCAGTATCTCCTTGCTGCAGAGACGAATTCTGTACAGCGTTTTACTAAAATCAGCAGTTATTGTAATCAGGAGCAGAGTATCCTGGCCCGTATCATGCACGATGTGGTTAATGACCAGATGACACTCTATTTACTATCCAGTGAGAACCGGTCCTATGCAGATTGCCTCCTCACTATTGAAGACTGCCCTGATGACTTTATTGTTGAGCAGGATGGTAAAGTTACGTTAAAGGGAATAGATAGGGCCGGGCTTGAGAACAGGGCCTTATCCGTGAAGTCTCCGTTGGCTGTATTTAACCTGGCGCCTTTTCTGAAGGATAATATTTACATTGATGGTCAATTCAGCATTAAGAATGATGATATCAATGAAATTAAGATTGAGATTGATGAGGAAGATGGTACAAAAAAATACAAGGTCAGAGTCGTCAACTTAAGCGATACAGAAGATCAGAGCAAAGTGTATGTGGTTGTATCACAAAAAGGGCGCCGCCCGCTGTCTTCACAGGCGCATCAAGGTGTTGCTGTTTTTGAGCCTGAAGATCCGGAGAACGTATTGAAAATTCATATCTACTAGGTGAATCCAGGACATTGAATGAATATTA
>JAGLOF010000193.1 GCA_023139105.1 bacterium | reverse complement strand
GCCTCTTTGCCTGGATCACTAAACATATTTCTCATCTTATCAAAAATTGTTGGCTCATATGAAGATATTGTAGTAACTCGTTCGTCTAGAAGGGCATCCTCTTTTACACCTTTGTCATCGAGGGTGTCGAGAAAAGAAGAATCATCTTTACCGGGTAGCTCAAAAGCATCACTGGTCTTTTCTTCATCTTCAAGTGAATCTAAAAAACTTGGCATTATTTAATTTTCTCCGATTGATATCTTTTACGTACAGCGTCTATGTTTTTAGCACTGGTGGCTTTACCACGTTTTTTAAGCCATTCGGATATTATTTCATCGCTTTCGTCTGTAAACGGCCCCCATGTCCAATCAGCGTCAAGGCTATCATAAAGGGCATTTGCTCCTTCTTCCTCAATTCGATTATTAAACCAACCAGTATGATCAACTTTAGGCTCTTCAAGAATTTTCTGTTGATATTCAACAAGAATGTTGGAATACGTATCCCATGATTCAGTGTCAAATTTATCTTTGCCTGTTATAACAGTACCAAAATCACCACGGTTGTACATTGCTTTTAACTGAGCTTTCCCTCGGACTGCCGCCGAAGTTGTTGTTGATTTTGATCCTTTCCCAGAAGCCATAGTTGATAAGACAGTATTATATTGAGGGCCAGTAAGCCCACCACCATTAGGATTAATGTCTTTCGCAACATCTTCCGGGGTATATTTATCCGGTTCGAGTGTAACTTTTTCTAACCAGTTTGCATAAATATCGTTGGTGTCTTTGGACATCTTCTCTTTATTTTTTTTCTCTCCTTGGTTGAAATATTTAGTTTTCCACAGGGCATCGTTTTCTGGACTCAAGCCAGCAGATTCAATTTCGTCTATGGTAAGAGTGTTACTGCCCAATGCCTCTACTCCAAAATCGCTAACCCATTTAATATCGTTTTCACTCTGTGCTTTTTTGTCTGCTCCTTTTTGGAGTCTGATCTCTGTTTGAACATTCTTAACCCTTTTAAGAGTTTGATCACCCAACGTACCACCAATATCTCTGGCTGCTTTGCGTTGTGCAGCATCGCCACTAACCGTCTGTAATATATTGGCAGCTTTTTCCTGGGATAGATCAATTGTCTCACTTGCTTCAATAGACTTATGATAACTTGTATATTTATCGACCCCAATTACATCCTGGTGCTGATCGAGAATCTTTTTAGCTATTTTATATTGTTTTGCATTTATATATTGTACAGCAACACCAGACCACAAAGGGCCAAGATTATTTTTTAACTCAACTTCGGTTATTGCATCATCCCATCCCGCCCTCAATTTTTCTTTGGCAACATTTTTTACAATATCAGCAGCACTACCATTAACTACTCCTGTATCTGCCCAATTTGAATGTGCGTTCTGAACTCTTAGAATGTTAGTAGATTTATAGGTGTCACTGGCGTATTTGTCAGATTCATTTAGCTTATGTCTCATGACACCAGCGTTAAACTGAACTTTAGCTTTTCCATAATAACTATTCCACGATCTCCGTTGAGCATCGTTTTTTAAACCAGAGGAGATTCCTTCAGAGACACCGTTAAGTTTTGTTTTATAATCTTTTACTATATCTTGATCTACTGCATTTTTGCCGTTAATCTGGCTATATTCTGTTTCTAAATCAAGAGTTTTCTGAAGGTATTGGTTTTTAGCATCATCAACCGCTACATCATCCATTCGTGCTTTTTCTCTCATCGCAAACTTATATGCTTCATCACCAATATTTTGAAGGGCGTCACCAATTGAAGTATCTGCCCCCGGAGCCGTGAAATTGGTTTGTCTGACATAACCGGCTGGCCCGCCTGGAGATGGTGATTTTCTATTAATTAAAGATGGATTGGGTAATTTAGGCATTTGCATACGCTCCATATTTAGATGCTAATGAGCTTGCTCCGCCCATTACAGTAGCTTTGGATTGACTTTTTAAAGCTGAAGATTTAATCGATCCCTCATATCTAAGTCTTTGTGCCTCTGTTTTCCCCTGCCAAACACCTGCTTTTCCTTGAGCCTGTAATTTTCTAGAGCTTTCACTACCTTGATACAGTTCAGTACTGGCTGCAAGATCGCCCTCTTCTTCAAATCCTGCAATAGTATTCAAAACATCCATATCCATTGCACCTCCACCGGAAGCTGCTGCTAACGCCAATACTCTTGACTGTTTTAATCGAGATTGACGCTTAATCTCTCTTGCTCTCAATTGGGACGCGGCCTCTTCTTGTCCCGCTGCCTGTTTGTCTATACTGGCATTATATTCCGCAAGCTTTTGTGCATTAGTAGCATTAATGTTAGCTATATTTTTAGCATCTGCGGCTGCCTGGTTTTGTGCCTTGGCTGACATCACAGTACCGGCAACAGATGCTGCTGCACTTAAATATGGTAATATCGCTGTAAACCCACCCATTATGGAAACCTCCAAAATATTTTACCGTCAGGAGTTGACTCCCCATTGGGAGTAAACCCTAATTTAGTTAATAAAAACTCAGCATTCTTTTCTTTATTATTGGCGACAGCTACTACCGGACAATTCGTTTTTTCAACCATCTCACCTAATATATCAATAGCCTTCCATATATCTTTTTTGAAAGGTCTAAATTCTTCTTTCATATCAGAGAATAACACCATTCTTCCTTGTTCATAACTTAAACCACCAATTCCAACTACCTTGCCATCAAGCATAGCCACATGCCCCTTAAAACTCTTTGCACATTTGTCACCATAAAATTTCTTTGCGTGTGCTGTGGTAGCAGGTTCAAATGTAATTTTAGACTTTTTCATTTGTATTCCAATCGACAATTAATGCTAAAATAGTACACGGCTTAGGAGCAGTTGCCCTGAGACATATTCTTGAATCAGTATCCCATGCCCCTGGAAAAGCAAACGCTTCCTCATCAAGGGCAGTCCACATTTCGTCACCATCAACATCAGCCCCGTCCTCGCGAGTAGGCAAATTATCAAGATGATCAAAATCAGGGCCGTATACTAAACCCTGTGCATGAGTATCAGCCAATAATACCCCTAATTGGCTTATAATTTTCTTTTGGAGAAGCGAACTACCGTAAGTAGTAGATAATGCCGGCTTGGCACTTTTAAAATCAGCACCGTAAGATAGACCTACACAACACCACGTTACTGCCTCAGATAAAGTAATCTGACCGGAAGCAACAGTATATGTGCCAAGATCTTTTGTGTTTCCCCACACTATAACAGATGCGCCTTCAAGCGTGTCAAGCCCGCTAATCGTGTCTGTGGATGCCCCTGAATATATAATATGAGAATCAGCAAGTTTGGTTATTGCACTTCCTTTGTTTTCGCTTTCGTGAGTCCATTTTTCCCAAAAGCGTTTTGTTGTCCCGCCTATGGTTCTGTTTATGAGATAATATACCTCATCTTCAATTGTCCCAGGTAAAACCAATACATCCTCTACAAGTCCACTGGCTCCTGACGTTTTAACAAGTACCCAGCATTTAACATCTTCGATTTTGTCATAAACCAACAAGGCTACAGTCCCATCGCTCCGAATACAATGAACCCGTGTGTCAGGTTGACGCTGCACAACCATTTTAACAATAGACGGTTCGCCAACTTCAGGAACAATAGCGGTTAAATCTACATTGCCATAATCGTAAGTAACAGAATCGAACCCTACGTCATAAACTCGCAGCCCACTCGCTTGAAGAAAGATAACCTGCCTATCAATTTTGATAGCTGCCACTGCTGCTGTGCCTTGAGTAACAATCTCTTTAATTGTCAAATTTGCTATAGTGAGAGGTTCGTCTAAATTAGACGACCTTACAGACTTTACAGAACTTTCGCAACCTATTAACAGGGTCTTACTTGATGATAGCCAGTTTATATTATCAACCGGCCCTTGACCTATACTTCGATTCATGGGGGCAGCATCCCCCTCGTAGTCAGGGTTAAAATTGGAAAATGAATCTGATACAGACCCGTTCAATTTATCCTTGCCAACCCACCATAATCTACCTTCGTGAAATGCTACCGCGGTGGGATATCCTCGTTTGTCTGACCATTGACCTTCAGACCAATTAGACGACGCTCCTGTAGAGGAACCAAAGTTTTGAAGGGTGATAGCAGAGGCAGACACATCGCTTGCAACAGCAGTAATTCTACATATACCCGTTATAGATCCTGACTCAATCAAAAGACTTAAACCTACTGTGTCTGTGCCATAATCACCTATCTTTATTCCTATTCGATAATATACAGTTTGATTATCTAGATCGTCATCAAAAGTCCGTACACCGTTTGCCTCCGTCCTAACATCAGACCAAGAGCCAGGCTCAGATATAGACCTTTGCAGAGTGATAGTCGAGTCAGTAATACCAGATACTTCAATTGTAAATATTCGAGAGTCTGTAATGCCGGTAACTAAAATTGGATCAGTAAAAGTATTCTCTGCCTCTACGTCATCGGCTGTGACGTTTTGTATATTTGAAGTAATACTGAACAATGCCCCGACATGCGTTGATTCAAACACAGATGCTGATGCGGTAAGTGTGACATCCCCATTAAGGAAATCTGGTAAAAGAGTTGTCTTCCCTAAATTTTGAATTAAAAACGGGCCTTGATTCGCTTCGTAAGTCACCCATGACCAAGATCTTGTAGACCTTCTTTCGACTTTGGTTTGTGGTTTATTGATACATCCAATGAATATTACATCCCCGGATTGATCAAAACGAAGGCTTCCGAGGTCATCGGCATCTCTATCTGTGCCTATTTCCACGCTTCCATTTGACTCCACATTCACATCATCAAGAAGAACAGTATAGCTTTCCCTTGATCTGATTCTAATCCAAAAATTTCCAGTTGGTGTAAAAGAAAGAGAATGAATCCCTGTGCCGAGAGAATATCCAAAATACTCTTGCCCTCCCTGAGATGATCCTACTTTTATTTCAACCGGCCCCCTTCCCACGGTGAGTCGCAAAGCGTGTTCTACTCCTTGATCACCACCAGCAACAGTTATTTCTTGATCTTGTCTACAAAAAGCAGTGCCGGTGCTATTCCCCAACATTGCAAGAGATCCTGCTTCCCAACTTGATACTGCACCTGATTCATCAGAATCAGTCCATCCAGTAGTTATATCAGTCGTGAAATCTCCATTGGTTACAACGCTGGAAACAGACGGTCTTGTAAGCACAACATCATCAATACGGATACGCATAACGTTCGCAGTAAATTCGAGAACTGCTTTGTCACTTGATGAAAAAACAAAGGGCATATGAACTGCTGCGGCATTCTCTTTTGTGGAACCTTTATAAGCAAAACCAGGGCGCAACATTGCAGAACCAAGAACCCTTGGTATCCAATTTGTTTGAATTTCTGCGGAAAGCGCTGTCCTCTTTAGGTCAATACGACCAAGGCCAAGTGGAGATAACAACCCCCGATTAAATGCAACGTGCGCATAATTGTCCTTACTCATAGACCATTTCCTTCACATATTTGAACGCTGGACTCGACGAATCACAACCAGACCAGTTAAGGCATTGTTCTGCCGCTAATCTTGCACAAACGGCGTTTTGGAAAGGCGAGTAGGTTGCTCGTTTTTCGGGGATGACCCTATCCACTCTGTTTAAATTAACATATGTTAATTGCATAAAAATATCAAATCCTTATGGTTATCCTAATAATCTTGACCTATGACCTCCGTCATGCCGTCTGCCATATCCACTCCCGCGAGCCATTCTGAACCTACCTGGTGGTAAAAATTTAGTTGGATCATTAAACGCATCTTTCGACCTGGCAGCAGTTAAAAGTTTCCTGCTTTCTGCTTTCTTCTTCTCTTCTTTAGATGTACTTTGTGTCAACTTCCAGATTATCTCAGAGCCAAACCATGAATAAACATATTTTTTAAAACTTGGAGGCCAAAGAGAAAAATCAGTACCATACGAACCATCATTTGAAACTATCTTAACATATATTTCATCAAGATCTGAAAACCAATACCCTGCTTCATCAGTGTATCTAAGCAGAGGATTAGTGAAAAATTCATCGGAACACACAGCACAAACTCTTACAAAGTCAGAAGGTTTTTCAAATGCTCTACTATATCCGAAGGAAGGAGTTATCGAAGGAGAATATTCATATTTAGCAGATCTCATCGCAAAATTCCACTGGCCTTGCTCAAGGACAGTATCAATTCCATCCCTGTCCCAAACACCATCAAGTAATCTTCTTGATTCAACAGTGTCAGCTAAAGTTGCTAATTCCCGATCACCAAGAAAAAGCAACGCCCCATTATAAATAGACAACTTGTTCACATCGGATATAGCCATTTTACGTCATGTCCTTTATATGATTCGCAAGCCATGCAGCAGCGGACTTCTGATCATCGTGATTTTTAGAAAGGATTTCACCGTCTTTTTCTACTCGCCATTTATGCTTCCCGGCAAACTTGACAATGTAACCTTCTTTCTCAACTGGTTGATTGTCTTTTATCAGTGTTACTTCTCTGAGTAAAACCAATTTAGCCCAATTCGTTGATGCTGCAAGAACAAAAAACTCAGCGAAATAATGTCTGTCATCAGGGATTGCTTCAATTCTATGACCGGCTTTCAGTCGATTTGCCACATGTGCCCAATAACCCGGATCTAAAAGATCCTCAACCGTGGCTGCAATTTCGGGTTTAACCTGCCATATGGTTCGTGCATAACTTGATTCTTCAATGTTTGTCGGTCGTTTAATTGCCTTTTTCTCTACTTTTGTGTTTGTCATGTTTTTAATCTCCAAGGATTCCGGAGAGATTTTATCCCTCCGGGGTATCCTTTATTTAAAGTTTTACGCCAATGTTGCAGCATCAATAGCCGTTGCACTGGCTACTTGATGAATAGTACAAGTCGGGGTATTGGTATCATTGACAATCATTATGTCATTGGCAACCAATCCTCTATCTGCACCATCTGAAAAATAACCTGCTGCATCGACATCACCGTGAGCGTCTACGCTTGAATATGACCAAAGTGCAGGGCCAGCCCCTACTCTGGGAACTAAACAATCAAGAGTTGCGGGTGTATAAGCCATTTTCTATCTCCTTGTTAAAAATTTTAAACCCTGCACTCGATTTAGAGTGCAGGCTATATTATTGCTTATGCAGTAGCTGCAAAAGCTGATCCATCATGACGAACCTGAACTACACCGGTATTCTGGAGTAGTTTTGATCCCATGTAAGCTGAACAACGAGCATATGAATAATCCTGCTCATCATCATACCCAACTGCTGTCATGACTCCTTCTTTGTCACATCCGTGACCAATTGCATCTTTATGATACATCGGGCAAATCTCAGTATCTGTTCCCGCACCAGTAAGGTTCGGATGAACGATAAAGTTGATTCCAGCCCAACGGAACATAGTCATTCCACTTTCAAATGGTTTGTTATTGACATAATCAGCAGACGTAAACTCTTTTGTCTGCATGAGGTATGCCTCAAATGCCGGGGTAATAAGCATACTGATATTACCATCATAAGGGACATCGGCATTACCGAGAATAGCCTTGCCTTTCATGACAAGAGCTAATGTAGCCGTAACACCAACAAGACCAGCATACTGTGTACTTGTTTCCAAAGCAGTAATAATATCGCTGTCAATCTTACGGTTAACAACAGCCATGCAAGTCATCTGCATGATTTCTCGCTGTTTGCCTTGACCGGCATAAATGTTAAAATTGTTTTTCCTGACCAGATCATGCCATTCCTGCAAGGTTGCGGAACTTTGGGTCAGATCATCGGCACGGGCTGGAATAAGCCCATTTGCACCACGGGTCTTAGCAGTTGCACTGCCAGAACCTGCGGTTAGAAATACAGCGGTGTTACCTTTAACCTCTGCTTCTGTGGTTACTGTTTTGCGAACAAGCGAAACTCGTTGCTCGAACTTTTTAATGAATTCGGTTCGGTATAAAGTCTGAAAAGCATTCTCAGCCATTTTGGTTCTCCTTCTTCAAGTTAATTATACACTTGGTTAGGGTGTCCAAAACATTCTTTCAGGGGTGTCGGTAATTACCGAGCCTTCCAGACTGTATCCGGTGCTAACGGTTGTGAGAGTTAAAACACCATTGCTGGTATTATATTAATATGTTTTATCTAATATTGCAAGTTATTTTTCCGGAATCTTATCTCTTGCTGAAATAAGTTTCAAGTAGTTCTCCTGATCTTTTCCTTTTAAAGCGCCATCGGTTTCCATCTTTTTCTCAAGTGTCTCTATCTGAGCTTCTGCTGCTGCTGCTTGTTTAGTTCCAGATCCAGGCACTAATGCACCCATAGGATTAGCAGCGCGAGCTTTAGCCACAAACCCCCTTAATATATCAGGGTGATCAGCAAGTAACGTTCCATCTGAAAGCCTTGCTGTTGTAATAAGTTCAGCAACGCCTTCCCCAAAGTCGGTTCCAAGATAATTTGCCATAATGTTTTGATTAGGTTTGTATTCAACTCCCCATTCTGCTCGCAATTCTTCCTCTGCTTCGGAATGAAATGTAGCATCTGCTTCGTACCTTTCAGCAAGAAGATTCTCTTGATTCTGATAATACCAATTTAAACCATCTGTAACTTGCTGTTGAGTATAATTGCCGGCGTGAGCCACTCCAAGGAATTCATCAACCAGTGCCTTGTCTTCATCGCCAATAACCATGCCATCACCCAATGCCAGGTCATACCCTTTAGCTTCTTCTGGGACACCTATGTCTTTGCGGTATTGGGCAAGTTCTTCCTTTGTAGCATCTTTGCCAGGAATTTTAACCAACCCACCAGATGATATTTTATTCTGAGCATTAACCATTGCATCCATAGCTGCTCTTGGTGAAGCATATCTTGCCATTCGCTTCATCATTTTTTCTTTGCCAGCATCGTCAAGTAATTTGCCAGCCTTATCTTTCAATTTATCAACGTATCTTTCTTTCCAGTCTTCAGGCCAATAACCTTTATTGGAGCTTTCTTTTAACTCATCAAATGCGGTTTTGGCGGTGTCCCTTGTTTCTGTGGCAGTTGTTAATAATACTTCCTGCTCGGTAAATGCAGTTTTGAGTTCTTCGTTCGACTCATCTGCTTTATAAGCTTCCTGGGCAGTATTAAAATTAGTTTCTGCCTCTGTAAAGTCTGTCTCTGCGGTTTTAAATATTTCCTCCGCTGCGCCCAAATCGGGGGTATCAGCCATTTTATTTCTCCTTGTTTCTGTTTAAATTATGTTCACCTTCTTGAATTTTTCTACATTCATCACATTCGATTTTACCGGATCGTATAAGATTAAACCGAACACACCCACAATCACAATAAAAAGCCATATGATCATTTATATCTTTAATTGACATGGTTTTCCTCTTTAAATTTACGTATAACGAGTTCTCGTCCATCTACCAAGATTATATAACCATCTATTTTCCCATGGCCACAACA
>JAGLOF010000192.1 GCA_023139105.1 bacterium | reverse complement strand
CTGATCCTTGAGGAGACTGCCGCGATCGCCTAAAGAACAGGCTCACTCGCAGAGACAGGCGTTACTTGAGATCCTGAAACAAGTTCAGGAAGACATAAATCTTGCCACCTCATGTTTTTCGGGATTATTAAAAATACTAATTTTGCCAGTTGTCATTTCACCACACTTTATGTATATTGCCAAAAGCCCCACAGATACAGTGTCCTTTCCATATATGTCTACCGACGATAATTTCAAATCCGGGAGGAAAAAATGAAACGTCTTACCCCGTTTTTATTAATAATTCTGGCATTGGCCTGTCAGAAAAAACAAGCAGATACTGCCCCGGAATCCAGCTCCTCGCCAGTGACATCCACAGAGCTGGCAACTGAAATGAATCTCAATACAGTCATCATTCAGACACCACCTTCGGTTATATCAGCCACGGCCAGGCTGGACATTCATTTCCGCAAGCCCATAATGCCCGCCCACTTTAACAATATTGTGCTCGATGAAAATCCTTTCAAATTTGATCCGGATATAAAAGGACATGCAGAGTGGGTCTCTCCGCAGCTGCTTCGCTTTGTACCGGATGCCACACTGCCGCCCGGTACAAAATTCAAAGCCGTGCTAAAAGGTAAAATCGCCCTGGGCAACCAGAAAAATGTAGATGATTTCAGATTCAACTTCAAAGTGGCCGAACAGGAAATCATCGCCTATACGGGTAGTTTTAATCCCGTAGAGAATAGAAAAGACATTACATCCTTAAATGGCACATTAACATTTGCCCAGAATGTTGACATATCAAAAATAGACCATGATATATCTCTCAAAGGCCCTGCCGGCCGCATAGCCCTGACACTCTCTAAAGGTAAACTGCCCGGAAAAATCAAATTCAGTTCTGCCAACATCGAAAGAACATCTCAACCCAAAAACTTTACATTGATACTGCCGGGAAAATATACCGCCGATAAAAAGAACTGGAACGCCACTTTTCATCTCACAGCCAAAGGCGTTTTCCGTGTCATCTCTCATGTAGACATGACACCGCCTCTGTCAAAAAAGCTGAGTTATGGATTCAGATTCAGTGATCCGTTATTACGTGAAACAGAGCTATCTGCCTATGTAGACATTGAACCGGATGTTGACTTCTCTGTGCGGGCACAGGGCAAATACCTCTATATTGAGGGTAATCTTCTGCCCGGCCAGAATTACACTGCCAGACTTGCCAAAGGTCTGCCTTCAGCCTACGGTGGGAAAATGGCCGAAGAGTATGAAGCTACCTTCTTCTTCAACAATATAAAACCGGAAATACACTGGATATCCGACGGCGTATACCTGCCAAATGCAAATAATTTCAAACTTCAGTTCAAATCTGTCAATGTACGCAGGCTGAAAGTACGGATAACTGAAATTTTGCCGCAGAACATCGGATTCTTCTTGCAGCATAATGTTCTGGAAGACCGCAGCCGGACTAACACCAATACATATAGTGCATTTGAATATGAAGACCTGGGCCGCGTAGGCGAGAACATATATAACAAGACACATGAAATTACATTGGATACCAACCAATGGACAAAGACAGAATTGGACCTTGATAAATTATTCAAGGGCAAGACTGCATCACTCTTTGTTGTATCTCTGAACTTCCACAAAGATGACCTCTGCGGCCGCGCCGTTAATAATCGCAATCAACTCAAAGAGGGCGATCTCTTCTTTGAAGGAGATAATTACTACTCCAATCCTGCACAATACGGCTATTATTATTCAAAAGGCACAATCAACAAACTGTTAATTTCCTCGGATATAGGCCTGACAATAAAAGAAGCAGGCGACAAATATCATGTCTACGCCACCGATGTACAGACAGCCAGGCCAATCTCAGGTCTCGAAATAGCACTCTATTCCTATCAGAACCGCAAGCTGGAAACCGTTGTTACAGACAATAAAGGCATGGCCCTTTTCAGAAAAAAGGGCAGTTATGTAATGAGCAGCAGCAACAGGGGAATTGCCTTGATGAAATTGAATCACAAGGCCTGGCAGATTAATAATTTTGATGTATCCGGTGCCAGTGCCGGCCAGTCCGGTAACAATGCTTATATCTATACAGATAGAGGCGTATACAGGCCCGGCGATACAATCCACCTAAGTGCAATCTGCCGCAGCAACAATGCTCCTCCACCTGAGCGGCAGCCTGTCAAACTAACTGTCAGCAACGCGTTGGGACAGCTTGTTATGGAGAAGCAGCAGCCAGCGGGCAAGGCAGGACACCTGTACTTTGAGATACCTACAGAGGCAGACGATCCCACAGGCAGCTGGAATGCCACACTATCCTACGGCGGTTCCAAATTCAATGCAGAGTTGCGCGTAGAGACAGTAACGCCTAATCGAATAAAAATCTCTATGGATATCCCTCAAAAAATCATTGGCAGGGCAGCGCATATTAACGGTAAAATAAAGGCACGATATCTATTTGGCACACCAGCTGCAAAGCTAAGGACAGTAGTAACAGCTAATTTAAGTGGCCGTATTTTCCACGCCGCTGAGTATCCTGAATTCCAGTTCAATACACCTCTTAAATCATTTTCATCACGCTATAAGACACTGCTGGATCACATCCTGGACGATGACGGAACTGCAACATTTGATTATGCTATGGAAAATTTGAGCCGGGCTCCGGGCATAATAGAAGCCGAACTCAATACCACTGTCTATGAAAAAGGCGGCAATTTCACCGAATACCTGAAATCCATCCTCATCTACCCCTATACGGCCTTTGCCGGAATCAAAAATGTATTTAACTGGGGGCACACGCTCACAGATGAAGCTATTGCTCTTCCAATTATCTCAGTAGATACCAACGGTAAAGCGGTTGAAGGACATAGGCTCATAGTCAAACATTATGTAAATAACAGCCACTGGTGGTATGATTATGATAATAATGATCGCCGGGACTTCAGACGCATGAGCACGACACAGTTCATCAGCGAGACAGAATACATATCAAAGAATGTACCCATAATACACAATTTTACAGCCGAAGACTGCGGCAGGCACTATATCGAAGTTATCGACAAGACATCAGGCCATGAAACAGGCCTCTTCTTCTATGCTTCACCATGGGGAGATACTGCCGCAAAAGACGAGAAAGATCGAAATAATCTACAAATTTCATGTGACCGCAATGTCTATAATATAGGTGATGTTGCCACGCTCTCCTTTGATTCTCCGGCTAATGGCATAGCACTATATACACTGGAACAGGGCAGCAGTGTCATTGAACAAAAATGGGTCTCCCTTGGCTCTCCACAAACCAGCTTTGAGATACCAATCACCAGCGAGATGCTGCCAAATTGCTATGTCTCTCTCAGTCTCATACAGCCGCATAATCAAAATAGCAATGATGTGCCCATGCGCATCTACGGCATTAAACTTCTACGTGTAGAAGATGCTGCAACCAGACTTCCCATATCATTTACTGCACCTGAAGAGCTTCGTCCAAAGGAAGATTTTACACTATCAATACATTCGGAATCAGATAAGAAAGCTAGTTTCACCGTGGCCATAGTGGATGAGGGCCTGCTGGATTTGACTGGATTCCAAACACCTTCACCGTGGAATCACTATTTCCGGAAACTGGGGCTGCATATACGTACAACAGACAATTACGACCAGATCATGGGCCTGCTGCTGCCTGATATGGATAGATACTTCTCAATTGGCGGCGGACTAATGGCTGAGGCCATGCAGAAACGCCTGGATAAAGGTAGCACCAAACGTTTTATACCTGTGGTGCTCTATCAACAACCCATGACCATAGCACCCGGTAAGACCATGACATTGAATTTCACCATGCCCAACTATGTTGGCAGCGTACGCATAATGATTGTGGCAGCTGCCGGCCATAGCTACACCAGCCTGGAAAAGACAGTGCCTGTACGACAACCATTGATGATATTGCCCACAGTGCCGCGAACAATACACCCGGGTGACGTTTTCTCACTCCCTGTCTCAGTCTTTGCTATGGACTCATCTGTGTCTGAGGCGCGCATCAGCCTTGCCTTGTCCGCAAATCTCAAGATAGACGGACACAATACACGATCGATATTATTCGGTGCTCCCGGCGAAGAAGACATAGCGTTCAACATTGTAACAGGCAGCAGAATTGGAACAGATACAATTACAGTTACAGCCCGGAGCAGCTCAGCATCTACCGATTACACAGTACATCTGCCCGTCACCAGTCCCAATCCATTCTATACCGAGATAACAGACACCACTGTAATGAAAGATGAATCCCTGACATTGATTCCGGAAAAATTCGGGCTGAAAGGTACAAATAAGGCGCGCATTGCTTTTACAAGAATGCCTGATATTCAAATCTCAAAACGTATAAATGATTTGATAAGATATCCCTACGGATGTATTGAACAGATCACTTCAGCTGCGTTTTCACAGTTATTTATGGCTGATCTGGCAAGTCTTACAACACATGAAGAACAAGCCATTACCCAACATATAAATGCTACAATTGAAAAACTCAGTCGCTTTAAAATAAATAACGGGTTCTCTTATTGGCCAATGTCTAATAATTACCAAAGCCATTATCACGACTGGAGCAGCTCATATGTCGGCCACTTCCTGCTGGAAGCCAGATCACAAGGATATCATATACCACCATCTCTTTTCAAGCACTGGCTGGATAATGCACAGGCACATGCCAAGACAATCAACATAAAAAATCATCGTTATCAGGCCTATCGCCTCTTCCTTCTTGCCCTTGCAGAGAAGCCTAATATGGGTGCTATGAACCTTCTGCGTGAGAACTACTTACAATCTCTCGACCCCCTCTCCCGAACATTGCTTGCTGCAGCCTACTCTCTCAACGGTCAAAAAGCAATAGCCGAACAAATTACACGTGCCACTCCCACGGAATTCTCAGATTATCGCGAGATGGCCGGCACATTGGGTTCAACACTGCGGGACCAGTCACTCATGGCCTATCTCTATATGAAGATGGACAACTTGCAGACTGCCGCCAGGCTGGTGCAGATAATAGGCGGCAAATTCCATCCATACGCATGGTACTCCACTCAGGAGACGGCAATGTCAATAATGGCCCTAGGGACATATGTCAATTCAACTGATTTCACCGGCGGATCCGTTAAATTCCATATGAATATAGAAGGAAAAGGCACCAGCAAGATGAAGCTGGACGGCTATCAGAAAATTGTACAACTGGAGGATGCGTGGAATAAAAAAATCACCATCACTACAGATAATAATAATCCGTTATTTGTCACTCTCATGGTAGAGGGCATACCAATAGAGAGCCGTATTAACACCAACCATAATGGAATCGTTCTTACTCGCAATTTCTATGACGAAGAGGGCCGGCCCATGCTTGTTGATACAATCTCTCAAGGCACGCCATTCTGGGCGGTCTACAGGATTCAGAGCCAGCATGCCACTTCCATTGAAAACCTGGCCCTATCGGCTCTTTTCCCTGCCGGCTGGGAAATAGTCAACCTGCGCCTCACCGGCCAGCAGCCGCCTCATTGGGTAGAGGCCATGAATCTAAGCGAATATGATTTCAAAGACATACGTGATGACAGAGTAAATTGGTTTTTTAATCTGCCTGCAACCGGACACCATACATTTGCAGTCAAGATTAATCCCAGTTTTAAAGGCGAATACGTGCTGCCCCCTGTAACCGTGGAAGGCATGTACTCACCGGAATTCTACGCCCGCATCAAGGGAAGCAGAGTCACTGTATTATAGTGGATATATTATCACAAAATCACAGGAAATACTGCCGGCTCTCAACATTGGCCCTGCTCATGCTGATTGTATGCTGGGTGATCCGGCCAATCCGTCATCCATTCAATGTAGATTACTCCACAATTGTCTTTGACTCTAATGGAGAATTACTCAGGGCTACACTGGCTTCTGACCAGCAGCTGCGTTTCCCCATGGGCAACATGGCCCTTTCGGAAAAGTATCTCAGCTGTCTCAAGGTCTATGAAGACAAACGTTTCGGGCATCATCCCGGAATTGATCCCATTGGAATCTTACGGGCAATTAAAGCAAATATAAGAGGTTGCCCATACATGCAGGGCGGCAGTACACTGTACATGCAACTGGCACGAATGAGCGCGCCCCGTTCCAGAAACATCATTAATAAAATAAGAGAAGCGGCCTTTGCACTAAGGCTATCTGTACATTTTACTCCCCGTGAAATACTTGAATTATATGCCGCCCATGTGCCCATGGGCGGTAATACCGTAGGACTTCATTCGGCATCTTACCGCTATTTTGCCAGATCGGCAAATGAACTCACATGGGCCCAAGCCGCACTATTTGCAGTACTGCCCAATGCACCTTCCGACATCAATCTTGAACGACGCCGCCCCAAATTACTAGCCAAACGTAACAGGCTGCTTCTGCGAATGGCTGAACTTAAGATAATCGGCAGAACTACCGCAGAACTTGCGACACTGGAAACTCTGCCTGCTGGAATCGCACCATTACCCTTTGATGCCCCTCATGCATGTCATCATGCAATTGCTGCACAACCAAATAATAATACTATTCATCTGGAACTTGACAAGGCAATCCAACATACTGTTGAAGGGCTGACAGCTAATCATCATCAGCGGCTGAGCAGACAGAACATTCAAAATGTGGCTGTAATTGTAGCTGAAACCAGTACAGGCAAAATCAGAGCATACATAGGATCTCAATCTTTCAGAGACTCATTACATCAGGGGCAGGTAGACGGCGTACTGGCCCGACGTTCAACGGGCAGCCTGCTCAAACCATATCTGGCAGCTAAAGTTCTTGACCGCGGTCCATATACAATGACATCGCGTATTCTGGATGTTCCCACTTTTTATGGCAATTTCATGCCGCAAAATGCCAATAAAAATCATGCAGGGCTGGTAACACTGGAATCTATGCTCATCCGGTCACTCAATGTGCCTGCTGCACGCCTGCTCAACCGTTACGGCCTGGAAGATTTCTATGAAGACCTGAAACTGGCAGGACTGCACGGTCTATTCCGCCCCGCAGAGTCATACGGTCTCCCCCTAATTTTAGGCGGCGCCGAAGCCAGTCTCTTTGAACTATTGTCCATATATCTCTCCCTTGGCAACATGGGCCGCAAGACCCTGCCGCGTATAATGAAGAATACTTCATATCAATATGAGGACATTGAACTTTTCAGTCCCGGTGCTGCCTGGTTAGTACTCAACAGCCTGTCCAATGTCATACGGCCCGGTGCCGAGGCTTACTGGAGAGAATTCAATGGACAGATACCTGTTGCATGGAAAACCGGCACAAGTTATGGACAAAAAGACGCATGGGCCATTGGCGTAAATGCCCAGTGGACTATTGGAGTCTGGGCAGGCAATTTTACAGGCATGGGCAATGCAGCTCTGAGCGGTGCCCGATCCGCAGGCCCGCTGCTCTTTAAAATTTTCAATCGACTCAGTAATCACGATATCCCATTATGGTTTGACGAGCCGGAAGCACATCTGATAAATATTGAGGTATGTACACAAAGCGGCTATGCTGCAGGGCCACATTGTACTGAAACCGAAATTGTTAAACGGCCCTTTGTCTCCTGGCGTGCCGGGTGTTGCCCATTTCACAAATACTACATAATAGACGACAGCACGGGTCATTCTGTATGTTCTCTGTGTTGGACAACGGGCAGACATCACCGGGAACGTAGATTCATAGTACCTGCCTCTGCAAGAGAACAACTTCTGGCTCGTGGCAGAAGCGTGGATGCAATTCCCCGACACAATGCCCTATGTCTCAGAGCACAGGACAGAGATCGTTTCGAGCTGATCTATCCCACACCGGGTTTAAAAATTGCCATACCAAGAGACTATGACGGCCAATACGAGCAAATTGTATTGTCTGCAAAACATCAGCAGCAGGGCATGCACTGTTTCTGGTATCTGAACCATCATTTTATAGCGGAGACCGTTAACAGACATGAACACTCTCTCCATTTGAATCCCGGTACATACACATTAAATGTGGAAGATGAAGAAGGTTTTTCAAAAAGTGTCAGCTTTACAATCTACTAAGTTAATAGTTTTATGGAGTTTTGTATTCAAGAACATTTAGCAACGAACAAAACGAACAAGAACTAAATATTTGGAATTTGTCATTTAAATAAATGGGCACTAACTACCAGCGGGGAGGGGTATCTGTTTATGGCATCATTGAATGGGCGTTAAAAAAATTGATGATGAATTGACGGCAGCCAGGGTAAATGCTGTTTGAAGACCGGCATGCTTTTGGGCGGGCTGAGTTCATTTACCCTCCGGCAAGGCAGCATTAATTTTTAGCCCAGGAAATGCAGCCTTGATTTTTTGGTTCTTTTTCATCAAGGAAAAAGAACAAGCCCTCCGCAGGAGAACTAGTGAACCTGTATATGGCTGATCTAAAAGCAGTTAGCAACGAACAAGAACTTTATTATGATTTCAGTATAAGGGTTTAGAAGATCTTTCATTGTAAACTGCCAATAGTAGACTCCTGACAGGAGCACACAGAAGAGAACTCTAAAGACCAAGCACCTAATGATTTAGTAAAAAAAGATCGACAACAACCCGCCCCTTACACATTAAAAATATACAATTAACATCTTCAAATTAACACACCCCCTATTCTCCCCTTGCATTTCCACGAAAAAATCACTACCCTCTTGGGATTGATCATAATTAATAAGGATGTGTAAATAATATGCTCGATGATTCTCTTTTAAAACCTGTCGATACAGATCTCTTCTATACCCGTAATGATCCAAATGATATCCGTATGGGTGATGTGGCTTTTCAGTACGGAGAACAATATGAGACAGCCAATGTAGTGCTTATAGGCTGTCCTCAAGACGAAGGCGTTCGCCGCAATAAAGGCCGTCCGGGTGCAGCCGGGGCACCTGAAGAGATTCGCCGCGCTCTGTACCGCTATCCCATAGGTGCAGAACACAGGCACCTTAAACTATGTGATCTCGGCAATATTAAAATCAGCGGCAGTCTGGAAGATATTCATGAACGACTACAATCAGTGGTTTCGAGACTAATCGCAGATAAAAAAACAGCAGTAATCCTTGGTGGTGGAAATGACATATCATATGCCGATTGCCGCGCCCTGGCAGAGACTGCCGGAGAAGTGCTGGCCTTTAATATAGACCGCCATCTTGATGTCAGGGCAGATGACGTTCGCAACAGCGGCACGCCATACCGAATGCTGCTTGAAGAAGGATGGGTACTTCCCGGCAATTTTCATGAAGTAGGAATTAACTCATTTGCAAATTCCGAGGTCTATCTTGCATATGTCAAAGAAAAGGGTGGCCATATCCATCAACTGGGAGATATCCGCAATGCCGGCGTAGGACTGACTATAGATTCAATTATAAAGGAATCTGATGCATGTGCCCTCTTTTTTGGTTTTGATATGGATGTAGTACGTGCCATGGAAGCCCCTGGCGTCAGTGATGCTTCACCTATGGGTTTCACAGCCAGAGAGATCTGTGAGATTGCCGACTGCGCCGCAGCTGATCCCAGGCCGAAAGTAATTGAGATTACAGAGGTAAATCCGCAATATGATGTAGGCGGCATAACCGCCAAACTGGCTGCCAATATCATCATGCGTGCACTGGCGGAAAGTAAATCATCATAAAGCTAGATTGCAGCATAGACTTTGGCCCATAAAATTCTTATAAAAACTTACTGTTATGTAGAAAGAAACAATCCATAAGAATTTTCTAAATCTTCTGAAAAATTTAAAATTTCAAGGAGGGATTAACAATGAAAAGTATCATGGCAAATTCTGCGTTGGAATTAAATAGTGTAAACAGTCTGCTGGATAAAAATGTACCTTCATACAGACAAGCATATAGCGACAGGACTGCATGGCTCATGGCCTGCATGTCAGAGTTGGCCTACATCAGATTCAATCCGATCTTTTCAAGCAAGGGACAAAAAGACTACTTTCTTGACAACGTCACAGCATTAATAGATGAAAATAAAAAATCATCGCTTCTAAAAATGATTGACATGCTGGGTTATGACCACCTGGAAGAAAAAAAGAGACTTGAAACAGAGCTGGAAATTTTAAGAATAAAACTCATTGAGACATTTGACAGCCAAGGAACTCAGGCAATTTTAGTCTCAAATGAAAAATTTATAATATTGGCATTCAGGGGTACAGAGACTACAAGCATTAAAGACATCAAAGCAGACATTAAAGCAAAGACCACACAGTATGAAACCGGAGGGAAAATTCATACGGGATTCTATGAAGCATTTGATCAAGTATATGCAGACATTCAAAAAAAGATAAATGATGATAAATATCAACGTCTGCCTTTGTTCATTACCGGACACAGCCTGGGCGGAGCATTGGCGACAATTGCAGCAAAAAAACTGACTCATAGAGCAGGCATTGCAGCATGTTATACCTTCGGATCACCGAGAGTGGGTGACAAAGAATGGGTTGCGAATATTAAAACTCCAATTTATAGATTGGTTAATGCTGCTGATTGCGTAACTATGCTGCCCCCGGTAGCAGAAATTGTTTCCTTACTTGGTTGGATTTTTAAAATTGTTCCAAAATTCGGAGACTCTATACAAAAGTATATGTTATCAAAACTTGGAGGATATCTCCACGCCGGTAATATGCGGTTTCTGACCAATTGCCGCAAGGGGCAATATGCAAATGTAATGCTGCTATATTCCGTTAGTATTATCTTTAGAATCAAAGGCTTCATTATTAAAAAACTGCCATGGAAAACATTTCTTGCAGATCACGCTATTTGCGTATACAGAAAGAAGCTGTCAGTTATAGCACATAATAGAAATGCACATCAATAGACAAATGAACGTTTCAATAGATTAAGCGACCCAAAACATCCAAAACCGTTTTCTACAGTGGAGTACTGGGCGATGTATGTATTTGGCTTTATACTCACATTGTATGAGAGATACTCAGATAAATATTCATCATAGGCGTAGATTGTGAGTACTACATCAATATTCATACGTGCCGGAAGATCCAGGCTGATATGTATATCCCCGGTTTCAGGACGACGGACACGCTCTTCAAAACGCTGACCCGCTGCTTCAAAGACAAGATCATAAATCACTGCTGACTCATCTCTTCGGATGTCGAAGGAAAGAGCACCATTGCCCAATTCCCATGATCCTTGAACGATAACGGGAAGCACGGGAATTGTAGTTATAGCTTTCAATTCCGGGAATCCCTCTTTACTGCATAAGAGTCCGTAAGTTCTGCCGCCCTGAGCATAAAATTGCCTGTTGCGATAATAAGAATCGGCATGTACATCGCCAAAATTGCCATATTTCATTTGAAATGTATCTACGGCAACGCCGTTATCATATTCAATTACATTAACAAGTACATCCCATACTTCCGTTGAATCCGTATTATCCCAGTTGACAGTTTTCTCTACATGTACAAATGTGGCAGGCAGTCCCTGCAAGGTATCGGGTCTCAGCACACCAAGCACATTAAGACGGGCTTCATACTCGGTCTTGTCAATAATCGAAGGCTGAGGCCCCATGCCTGTGATTAATTTTTCACAACCTGTCAGCATAACAAGTGCCACTAAAATAATTAAATGAACTACTGTTATCTTCTTCATTAGCTTCGCTCCATAAAAAATCTACTTTATAGTTACAAATATATTAATTCTGAGTCTGTGTGCTTTGTTTTTATTATGTTGATTATGGTGGAGCATTAGCACTCAAATGTCATTACCCCGCACAGCATAACTTGAATTGTTTCTTACAAATCTCTATATCTTTTTCTCTCTTGTTCGTTTTGTTCTCTCTTGTTCGTTGC
>JAGLOF010000191.1 GCA_023139105.1 bacterium | reverse complement strand
CTATTGTGCGCATTAACCCCCGTGAAGTGCCTACCCATACTATATTTCGATCAATCAATATATCATTTATTGTATTAGCGACCGGTCGGGTTGAATGCTCACCCAGCTTGAAACCTGCCTTGCCTACTGTTTGGGCAGACACGGAGGTTGCTAATAATATATAGATAAATAAAAGGTTGATTTGTCTCATCATTCCACCACAATAATTGTATGAACTACAGGATTGGCAAGCCGCCCGGAACGATCTTCAGCATTAAATTCAAATTGGTAATTGCCGGTTGCATTACCAGGCCCAATAGTAATCATAAGTGAAAAAATGCCGTCTCCCGTAGTTAAATCACCTTGTGTACCATCATCATAAAGTTTGAAGGGATTACCTGAGGAGGCTGAACCGTCTGGTTTGGTAGTATTAAAAAACACACGTAGAATATCCTGAAGCCCGAAAGGATCAGCGACTTCAGCAGAAAGCAAAAAAGATTGCGATGTTGCACGAGATACTGTGTCCGGTGCAATCACTTCTGTAATTACAGGTGGGCCGTCTGGCACCATTACCCGAACAGAATGAATCTTGGGAATAGAAAGTCCACCGGATATATCTTTCGCCTGAAAACGCAGGTTCCACATTCCGCCAAGCTCGGGCACATTCCATGTCGCTTTAAATTTCCCGGGATCAGCTTGCCTGAGCATTACAATTTGAGCATCCGGTACAGCAGCAAACGGCGCATAAAAACCTGCGAGGACTGTATCTATATCAGCATGACCCTGCACATCAGAAACTTCAAGGATCATCTCCAATGAATCTCCGGCATACGCAGTATCCATGGAAGCGGCATTAAATACAAGTAATTCTATTGTAGGTATTGAATTAAGCTCACCGGCTTTTAGCTCGAACTCTATGCTTATTGTATCACTCTCAATACCGTTTATATTCTCGGCCCTGAATACAATCCTGTAAGAACTGACAATTCGATCTACATCATCAATATCCAAAACGCCTGTATAACGACTATCGTCTGCAACCAAGTCATATTCAAGGCCATTATCCAACAATGCTCCGGACAAGATTTCATTGGAAAAATCTACAGAGAATATAGTCCAGGAGACTGCCCCTGTAAAGTTATTGGAGTCATCATCAACAAGCAATACAGAAAACGGATAAGGCTGGTCAGATTCCAGATAGAGCACTCCCGGAGAATAAGCATCAGATAAACGAAGTATCGGATCAATACCAGCAACAGGGTCTTTTACCGTGCACGATAGGATCATCATGAGTGCAATAAGGACGGAAAGAGAGATCAATATTTTTTTCATGCATACTCCCGATAATATCCGAACAACTTGTTAAGCTACATCCTAATATCAGCATATTCAAATGAAGCTTCACCGATACAAAAGGCCACAAATTATCAGTGACATTAGAGCGTCGGGTAAATTATTAAAAGCACGCCATAAAGTCAAGGCCTTTTAGCCATATTTATCACAATAAACAAGTAAAACATCATTACAGGCATGAAAAATTGGAGCATTGAAATTTGAGGTGTTATTTGCTATTTGTCATTTGCATTTTGTTATTTGTATTTTGTATTTTGTTATTTGGCATTTGCTATTTGGCATATTTTATTATTTGCTATTTGCTATTTGTTATTTGCTATTTGGCATTTGCCCTTTGGATCTGTACAAATTAATCGACAGCTCCATTTATAGGAATATCTTCAATATAAAAGACCACTGCTTTACGGGTCATAATGCGAGTACGATGATTATGTGAAGTGCCTCCGGGAATAAAAATACCATCACCCGGATGAAAATATTCTGTCTTCTCTTTGAAATCCATCTCAATATGGCCTTCCACTAGAAAACCATAATGTTTCCGTTTACACCAATGCTGCGGCATACTCTTACTGTATTCCACTAATCGGATACGAACACCTTGTTGATCCAATATTTTATGGCGGACTCCTTCTGAATATTCAGTCCAGGGAAGACGTTCAAATGCAATATGGTATTCAATCATGGGTTTACCTCTTATAAAATATATATAACTTTATATACGGTCAATTATAATTCTACCCCATTCTGCCGCGTTTCTCCTGCTTTTTTCCCGGTGCTCTCTTATTGGAATGTCTGTCACCTTCTCTCGATCGTCCGTCACCATCTCTTGATCGTCTGCCACTTTCTTTCGATCGCCTGCCATCTTCCTTGGCCTTGGTAACAAATGCACCTTTAACCCGCCTTCTGCCTTTAAAATGGGACAACACCGTTTCTGCTTCATGAAAAGGCAAGGTTACAAAAGAAAACTTATCATGTATTTCAATATCTTTGATCTGATGTGATTCAAGATCAGATAAAGATTTGATAAGAGTTATGAGTTTATTAACATCCATACCGCTGTTCTTACCCTGAGTAACAAAAAGACGTGTCTTGCCTCTTTTATCAACAAAACGGCGTTGATCAATCTCTACATATTTCGACTCGTCCAATTCGTCACCATAGGCAGTTTGCAAAAGAGCTGCCAAAGCTTCGGTTGGATCTGCCAAATCGAGTAGTTCTTTGGCTAGATTGAAATATGAGTGCTGGGGCCTGTCGGCTAATATACTTTCTACATCATTTTTTATCTTGGCCCGTTTCATGCGTATGACATCTTTAACCTGAGGAAGCGTTCCCTTACGAATATCAGTCTTTGCACGCTTGCGTATCGTCATTAACTTGGAGTATTCCGACGGCGTAACAAAAGTGATTGCATTACCCTCTTTACCTGCTCTGCCTGTGCGACCGATTCTATGAACATAAGCTTCCGGATCCTGAGGAAGCGCATAATTAATCACATGTGTCAAATCATTTACGTCTATTCCCCGGGCAGCAACATCTGTGGCTACAAGAATTGTTACAACTTTTTTCTTGAACCTGTTGAGAATTTTTTCTCTCAGGGGCTGCGTCTTGTCACCATGCAGTCCATCGGCGTCATAACCACGTTCAACCAAATGATTTGAAATTTCATCTACATCATTTTTGGTGCGGCAGAAAACCAAACCGTAAAAACCTTCTTCAACATCGATGATACGACAAAGCGCTTCAAATTTATCGGAATGTCGCACTTCAAAATAGATCTGATCGGTCTGTGATACTGTTAATGCACCTTCAGTAACCTTGACAATTTGATAATCACCCATATATGTTTTTGCTATTGCAAGAATTTCTTTAGGCATGGTTGCAGAAAAAAGCATAATACGTTTTGTATCATTGGTCTGATCCATAATACTTTTAACATCTTCAAGAAAGCCCATATTCAACATCTCATCGGCTTCATCAAGTACCATAAATTCAATTTTATCCAGTTTCAAAGACTTTCTGCGAAGATGATCCAACACTCGCCCGGGAGTACCAACAACTATATTAGCACCACGCCTTAAATGTTGTAACTGCAAACCAATCGATTGTCCGCCGTAAATCGGTATGATGTTGAGCTGTCGTTTTCCCTTGAGAGAATGGATCTCTTCTGCAACCTGAATGGCGAGTTCACGCGTTGGTGCCAGCACCAGAGCCTGTACATGTCGTGCCTTCTCAGCAAGTAATTCAATCATAGGAAGACCGAATGCAGCTGTTTTTCCGGTGCCGGTTTGAGCCTGGCCTATTATATCCTGCGTACCGGTTAAAACCGCAGGAATTGTCTTAGCCTGAATTGGAGAAGGTTCTTCAAAACCTTTGCGGGCCAGTACCTTTAGTGTCTCTTCAGAGAGACCGAGTTCTTCAAATGAAGGGACCATAATAATTCATCCTTTCAAGGAATTGCACAAGGCATCCTTTAATATCAATACAGCCGTAAAGAAGCTTCAAATAAGCAATAACGAATGTAATAGTAATGTGGACTTACGTTCCGCCTTTTCTCCCAAGGCGGCCACGCTTTATCTCAACTGGAGCATATGCGCGGAGAGCAACATCGGAGAGGTCGGCCCATGATACAAAAATCATTGCCTGAATCCAAGTAGAATTTTCTTGAAATCACTAAATTTTCTTGGTAAAATGTCTTTTAAATGATTATTATCTGTCATATACAAGAAAAACTACTAATTCCAGTCATTATTACTATCTATTCCATTTTAGCAGCTGCGCTGGTTATTCTGGGTATCTCGTCTACGCGTGCATCAATATTGCAACGCCGCCAAACCCGCTTAATCCTTACGTCGGCTATAGTTCCATGGATTAGCAGTATTATCTATACCAGCAGCTTAAATCCATTACCCGGTCCGAACCTTGTTCCATCAACTTTATTCATATCCAGCACTTTAATCCTCTTCAATCTAAGATACCATAAATTTCTTGATTTGCTTCCTATTGCAAGAAATCTCCTGGAATCGCAAATCCTTGCAGAACTCAGTGCATGGGCCGATGTTGACATGACCGAAACAGTAATCCGCAATATTACAACAAATGCCATCAAGTTTACACACTCCGGCGGCAAGGTCATTCTCTCTTATAAAGTTGATACAAAAATCTATCTAAGTATCTCAGAGACGTGTGTTGGCAAAGAGCAGAAACGTTTTGACAAGTTATTCAGGATTGAAACCGTTAAATCTGCACCAGGCACGGCAGGTGAAGCAGGCAGTGGCCTGGGCTTGATAATTTGTAAAAATTTCATCGAGATGCAGGGTGAAAGTATTGATGTTAAAAGTAAAATTGGAGAAGGTAGCACTTTCACAATAACTCTTGCACAACCGGAAGGCTCCATTTAAAAAAAAAAGCTATAAAAAACAGCAACTTAAGTACACTAAAAATGATTTGGGGGGTGTCCCAGCATATTTTTTGTAATATTTACACCTGTCGAATCGAGTGAGTATTATTTGACTCGATCAACTTGAGTCGACATAGAAACCACAAAGTGATTTTGCCGGAGTAATCTATTCTGCGATAATCCGTATCATCTACGGGGCAGATCTCCACAAAG
>JAGLOF010000190.1 GCA_023139105.1 bacterium | reverse complement strand
GGGCACGTCCCCTTCCCCAAAGAGCGCACCAGTGTTTAATAACAGAAAATGTAAAAAAATAAATAAAAACGTGCTACTGATATAGATAGTGCAACTAATTATCTCAAATCATACAAAGATCAATCAACGTATTGACACATAACAGCAAGGCACTTGTAGATATTTAAAAAAATAGAAAAGTATATTGTAAAGTAGACACAGCAATGTAATATACATTACAGATAAAGTCAAGAACAACTTGGCTTAAAATTGGAGAAAAACCTACACAGAAGACACTATCCTATTCTTCAATTCCAATTTAAACATTTGCTAAAACCCACTCTTATCCGCAAAAGCCACATTAAACATGTTTAATTAAAGTTTTTCCTAATATAGAATAACTACAAGATCTTCAGGAGATTGCTTCGTCAGCCAAAGAGCAGGCCTTCTCGCAAAGACACTGGAAAAGGACTGCTCTTTACTTTTACATACGGATCTAATACGTTTTCATCTTTGATCAATTGCTAGTATTTTTAAAGAGGCATTGCCATCGTCCAAGCAACTTATGGGCCATAGGCCCATTCTACCAGATCTGCTATATTATGAACCCTTTGGAGCCACCAGGTTAAAAAAAATCTTTGCATCTCTATACTTTATCGAAATTCCCCGGACAATTAAAGATATTAATGGGAAAAATCTATCTGACTATACCCATATAATGCATATACCAATAATACTGTAAACAGAGTCATCAGAATACCTGCCCAACCCAGTAATGATGTAAATTTTCGTTTCTCAAGGACAATACGTTCAATATCTGAATTTGATATACTAAGCGGTTCAGGTTGATAAAATAGTCCACCTGTCCGATAGATAATTAATGTATCCGATCGTAATTCATATTTTTCAGCCTTGTAACACTCACCATCTTTTGTCCAGACATGAATGCTTTGATTTTTCTGGGATTCAGGCAATGTATGTATTGTCATTTTTCTGGATGAGCCGCAGCCAACGGCAAAAAAAATTAAATATATAGAAAATACCGAGAATTGCAATACCTTCATAAATACTTCCATATTATTAAGATTAATCTGATCCTATATCTGCTTTTGCAATAATTACTCATATCGCCCAGACCAGGGCATTCACCGTAAATTCTAACCTCCGCCACCGACTTGACCGTAGCAAACGCGGGCTATACTGCCTTTTATTCATCAGGGCTACGATGTGCCGTATTTTCAACATCAATCCAATCCTCCTCCTCCCAAACCTTCCCATTTCTTCCAGGCACTTTTCTTGTTGGACCTGAATTGTAATTTTCACACGATTTGGGACCATAACAAAAAGTCTCATATCTATATTTCATATTACTACTATCCCATTTGTCAACAAAAATTTCTGTAGCCATTTTACAAGCCCAATGACAATATTGACAACTTGATAAATAAAATTTTGCAGATAACCTACGATGACCTCTTTTTCTATATTCTTCTAATTTTAATGGTTTATCTAAATACGGTGGTGGCTCTTTAAATATTTTATCATCTTTAATTTTGACCAAGCCACTCACTTTATAAAATCCTGCAACTTCATTGTTTGGCTTACTCACAGGCAGACATTGACCTATTATAATTTGACCTGTACGAAATCCAAATTTTACTTGTGCTGCTTTTCCAATGGCAATACAAAATGTCTTTTCTTCTTCATCTATGCTTCCATTTATGAAAATATTATAACCTAAATAATTGTGACTTGATTCATCAAATGAACGAATCAGGCGAATACGGGGTTGAACCCCTAAAATTTGACCGTTGAATTTCAGTTTATCCATTTTACTCTCATTTTGACAGTATGTCGTTCTGCGCTTTTACGGCACGCCAAGGCCATCCCTAATCTGGCCACAGTGTTCAACTAGTAATCTAGACATAAAAATATTCTACTTTTTCTTGTGCTGGAATCGGCAGCAACTTTCACCGGAATATGTAACCATTTAGTATCACTCATAAAATGGTACTTTTTAGTTTCAGCAACATTAAATAGTCTTCCTCATTTTCATCAATTATTTTAAATCCGAGTTTTTTATACATTTTCACTGCATAATTGTCTTTTTGAACACTTAATGATGTTTGGCAATATCCTTTATTTTTCAAATATGAGATCATTTTTCTCATCATTTGTGTACCAATGCCTTGATTGCGATATTCTTGATACAAAGAAATAGCAAATTCTGGAGTTTCATCGTTAACGTATCCATAACCTTTGATTTCATCTGCTAATATTCTAACCCAGACTGCTCCAATTATTTTATTATTATAATCTGCAACCAGGCAATAATCTTCTTTCTTTTGTCCAAAGTTCTCAATATAATTTTTTATTTCCGGAATATTAATCACTTCACGAGGAATTGTTTTATTCGGATCAGCTTGAAATATTGATTCATAAAGCATGTCTTTAAGAATATTTATTTCTTCTTGTCTTATTTCACGAATTATGAAGGCATTATTGTTATGCATATAATCCTTTTCGATTATGTACTTGTTTTTTTCTAATACTCAACACTTACATAAAATCCTTACTTCATCACACTCCCCCACAGCACATCATCTACCATTTCTTCAATGCTGACTTTAACAATCTCATTGACCAAACTTTCTCTAAAAGGTACTGACACACGCGTATATTCTGAAGTGAAACCGGAAATACGTCCATCCAGATTCCGTCCTTCAAAAAGTACAGACAAAGTCTTTCCCACAAAAGATGCATTAAAAGCAAGCTTTTTATCCCGAGCAAGCGTGCGCAAACGTCTGGCACGTTCATTTTTGACAGTTGCGGGAATATGTCCTTTCATACCGGCGGCTACGGTTCCGGGCCGTATAGAATAGGGAAAAACATGGAGATAGGTAAAGGGAAGCGATTCAACAAATAAAACAGTTTTTTCAAATTGTTCATCTGATTCACCGGGAAAGCCCACAATTACATCAGATCCAAGTCCGACATTTCCCAATTTATCAATTATACCTTGAATAACAGCCTTGAAGTCTGAAATCGAATAATCACGATTCATAGCCGAAAGCGTTCCATCTTCACCGGCCTGAAGAGGAATGTGAAAATGCCGGCACAAACGAGAATCTGTGGCAAATAGATCCAGCAGCTCATCAGTTATGTCTTCACAATTTAACGAACTGAGCCTGAGTCTCTGCACTGAAGTTTCATCGAGAAGCTTATGAATAAGAGCAGTCAATTCAGTGCGGCCATGTCTCTCCTTACCATAATCACCCACATGAACTCCAGTGAGAACAATCTCTTTAAATCCACTGTCAATCAGTTTTCCGGCCTGATCAACAACTTCAAGCTCTGAGACACTGCGGCAGGGACCTCGGGTAACAGGTACAATACAGTAGGCACAATTATGTTCACAACCGTCCTGTATTTTTAAATATGCCCTTGTTTGAGACTGAAACTCACCAACATTACTAATGGCAGAATCCAAATCTTCCATAGCGGAAACATGTATCTCGGCTCGATCCAATTTGCCGGGTCCGACGAAATTATCCAACAAGAAAAACTTATCTTGAGATCCGAATATATAATCGACTCCATCAATTGCAGCAATTTCATTGGCAGCAACCTGTGAATAACAGCCTGTAACAATAATTGTTGTATGCGGAGAATCCCTCAAAATCTGACGAATTGATTGTCTGCATTTAGCTGAACTCCTGCCGGTTACTGTACAGGTGTTTATAACAGAGACATCGGCAGGAGTATCATCCCGCGCAATTGTATAGCCTTTTTCAACAAAACTCTGAGCCAGTCCCGCTGTTTCAGCCTGATTCAACTTACAACCAAAAGTTTTGAATTTAACTGTCTTTTTTACCATTAATGCCACTCTTCTATTTATATTTTATATACCTTGCTCTTAATTTTCAGTTAAAGATACAAAAAATAAAGGCCAAACACCAAGTAGCAAACAGAAGAAATTGAATAACAAATAGCAAAATACAAATAACAAATATCACATATCACATATCACATATCACATATCAAATGCCAAACAAAAATTGAATCTCACATCTATGTTGAGTTGTTTGCTTGGCTATAATCAAGTTTAGCAATCAATAAATATATTAGAATTACTGCGTTAGCACATCACATCACCGAAAAATCAGATCCTGAAACAAGTTCAGGAAGACAGGATAGAGTCATAGCTTTATCACAATCCGCTTCTATCTTCGCGGTCAATATAATTGCTCTTTTTCGCTGGCAATAATTCTTGCTTTCCTAAAAGCTCCCCGAAAAATTCAAGATCCTCCTGGCCGGGGCAGGGCGGCTCTGTGTCCTTTGTGATCTCTGTGCGAGTGTTCTTTTTTCGTTTTTTCGCTCTTTTCCGTAGGCAATGCTCCTGCTCTTTTAACAGCTTCCCGAAAAATTCAATTTTTGCCCACTCGATTCGAAAAAAAAGAGCCATCCCGAATCATCAGGATGGCTCTACAAAAATTTAAAAAGAATATACCCTATTCCGCAGGAGCATCCTTTGCTGCTTCTTCCTCGGCTACTTCAGCCTTGGGTTCTTCAGCCTTGGGTTCTTCGGCCTTGGGTTCTTCAGCTTTCGGTTCTTCAGCTTTCGGTTCTTCAGCTTTCGGTTCTTCAGCTTTCGGTTCTTCAGCTTTCGGTTCTTCAGCTTTCGGCTCTTCAGCTTTAGGCTCTTCTGCTATAGGTTCTTCTTCAACAACTTCTTTTTTCTTTGCTTTGGGCTTGACTGCCTTTTTCTTTGGCTTGGCCTTGGGTTTTTCTTCCTCAACCGGTTCGTTGGCAGCTGCTTCAGCCATTTTTTCCTTTATCATCTCACCAATGGTCTCAGGAGCACTCTTCTGATCCATATATGATTCCACATCGGTTTTTTCTTCGGCAACCTGTGTCGCTTTTACATTATCACCGATTTTTTTGTGAGACAGAACGATACGCTTATTATCACGATCGAATTCAATTACAACCAGCTCAACTTCTTTGCCTTCATTCATTACAGTTTGAATTTGGGCCATTGAGGTCTCTGTAAACTGAGAAAGGGGGACAAAACCTTCCAGCTCATCACCCAGTTCAACTACAACACCTTTATCAACAAAACGTATAACATTTGCTTTAACAAGGGTTGCAACTTTGTATTTATCAGCATAACCTGGCCATGGATCTTCAGACAGTTGCTTGAATCCAAGAGAAACACGACGGTCTTTCTTGTTGACATCCAGAATGACAACATTAACTTCATCACCCTTTTTCAAGACTTCGCTGGGGTGTTTAATCTTCTTAGTCCATGAAAGGTCAGAAATGTGTATAAGACCATCAATGCCTTCTTCCATCTCTACAAATGCACCGAAATTGGTCATATTTCTTACACGACCTGTATATTTGGAACCGCTTGGATATTTGGTTTCAATATCATCCCAGGGATCAGGTGACAGTTGTTTGAGGCCAAGACTGATACGCTTTCTATCTCTATCAACGTTCAGTACCATGACTTCAATTTCTTCACCAACACTCACAACCTTTGAAGGATGTATACCATGGCGTGTCCAGGACATCTCAGATACATGAATCAGTCCTTCAACACCACGCTCAAGTTCTACAAAGGCACCGTAATCAGTGATGGAAACAACTTTGCCTGTAACAGTTGATTTCTCAGGATACTTCTCTTCAATACCTTCCCACGGATGGGCTTGAAGTTGTTTGAGTCCCAGGCTGATACGATCTTTGGCATCATTGAAATCCAAGACCATAATGTTGATCTTTTCATCCAATTTAACCACTTCAGAGGGATGCTTGATACGTCCCCACGAAAGATCATTTATATGTAACAGACCGTCCACACCGCCAAGATCCACAAAGACGCCAAAATCAGTGATATTCTTAACAGAACCTTCAAAGATCTTGCCTTTCTCTAATGTTTCTAATACCTTGGCACGTTGTTCTTTCATGCTCTCTTCAAGAAGTACACGACGTGACACCACAATATTCTTACGCAGGCGATTTACTTTCACCACCTTGAATTCCATGGTCTGGCCGATCAGGGCATCAAAATCACGAATAGGTTTCACATCAATCTGAGAACCTGGCAAGAAAGCATCTACACCCATGAGATCACATACCATACCACCCTTAATACGTCGGGTACAGGTACCGTCAATGGTGCCGCCTTCATTAAATACATCGACTACTTTGTCCCAGAGACGCATAAAATTAGCTTTCTTCTTGGACAAATGCATCTGACCATCATTGTCTTCAATCGTCTCAAGGAAAACCTCAATCTGATCTCCGACATTAACAACCGGGGGATCGCCAAATTCGTCAATACCCACAGTTCCTTCAGATTTAAAACCAATGTCTACCAGGACATCCTGCTGTGAAACAGCAAGAACTCGACCCATTACAATCTGGCCTTCCTTAATCTCGCTCAACGTCCGTTCGTATAGCTCAACAAATCGGTCGTACTCCTCGGGAGAGTAGCCTTCTTCTTCATCATCATCTATGAAGGGAACAGGTTCGGTCTGTGGTGCTTCTTCTTTCACCTCTTGCTCCTTTACCGGAGCAGTGACTTCTACATCACCTCCTTCCATAGGTTCCATCGGATTTTCGGCATCCGTTACGCCGTTTTGGACTGGTTTTTCCAGATCCGCCATAGGATGTTTCCTCCTTTTGTATTTTTCAACCCTTCCGGGCTGTTATCTTCTTCAGGCACAGGCGTGGATTCAAGGAAGTTCTTCAACTCCTCAATCTGCCAAGTTGGCGTTGATGCACCGCCGGTGATACCGACTGACTCTGCATCATTCAATAGATTATAATCTAAGGAAGCGCCAGACTCTATGTGCTGCGAATTATTATTAACAGCTCTCAAAGTTTTAAAGAGCAGACGGCAATTGGAAGAATTTGTACCGCCAAGCATAATAACCGCATCATTTAGTTGTGCAAAATTTTCAACATCTTTACATCTGTTACCAATAAACCGACAAGTAGAATCAATAACTTTCAGGCCGGTGATTCTGCTGGTAATCTTTTTACGTATTTTACTGTAGAATAGTGGATCTATTGTTGTCTGTGCTAAAAGTAAAGATCTACTCTCAAGTTCTACAGACGATGCTTCTTTAATATTGGATACTACTGCGCCATTTCCATGGGTATATCCCATCAATCCAACTACTTCTGCATGCTGGTGTTTACCTGCAATAAGAATACGCCAGCCGTCTCTTGCATGTTGATCTATGATATCCTGTGAATGTTTGACAATAGGACATGTCCCATCCAGAATTATCATTTTGGCTTTTCGTGCTGCCTCAATAAGTTCAGGAGCTTCTCCATGTGCGCGTATCAAAAAATATGGATCTGCCTTGGACGGATCATCCTTATAATTACATATAAATTCAGCCGATACTTTCTCCAGACCCATATCAACTAATCTATCTATCTCGCGTTTATTATGAATCAAATCGCCCACAGTATAAACAATTTCGTTCCGGGCAAGAACGTCCTCAGCTAAATGCAAAATATTATCCACTCCCGGACATGGTTTGCATTTGGGATCTATTGTCACCTTCATTATCTATCCTTAATTCTTCTGGTCAGATTCAAGTGCACGAACTTGGCCGACAATAAATGCCACCTGTGCTTCAATAGTTAAATCAGTGGTATCTACATGAATAGCACCTTCAGCGGCCATAAGCGGACTATGTTCACGATTACTGTCACGATAATCCCGTGCAGCTATATCGGCTTTTAATGCTTCCAGATCAACCTTAATACCTTTTTTCTCCTGATCAATCCTTCGCCGCTCTGCTCTGGCTTCAATTGAAGCATTCATATAAAACTTTAAAGGCGCATCAGGAAAAACAATTGTTCCCATATCACGGCCCTCTGCCACAACATTACCAGCGGATCCTAATTGGCGCTGTAGATCAACCATGCATTCGCGAACTCGGGCAATCTCACAGATCGGCCCAACGGCCTTATCAACTTCTGGAGTACGAATTTCTTCAGAAATTTCGTCTCCATCAAGATATACTCTTACGCCATCTTCAACCGGTTCAAGTTTAATATCTATATTTTCAGCCAGGGTAGCAATTGTATCTTTATCATCAAGACCAATGTCCAAACGCAATACTTTGACCGTAATAGCACGGTACATTGCTCCTGTATCCATATACAACCAAGCAAGTTCTTTGGCCGCTCTACGTGCTGTAGTAGACTTCCCTGATGCAGCAGGCCCATCAATTACAATAACAGGTTTATGCGATATGCTCAAAGCTACTCCTTGTTACCGGAAGATTGTTTCAAACCCACGGCTTTGTAAAGTTTACTCACTTCTGCCCTTGTCAGCTCACGTGATGAACCCCGTGGCATGGTTTTAACTGTTAATCCGGCAAAAATTACACGTTCCAACTTGGAGACCGGATGCCCAACGGCCTTTAACATACGTTTAACCTGATGTTTCCTGCCTTCATGAATTTTTATCTCAACACGAGTCTTTTTATCTTCTTTCTGTCCAACAATTTTGGCGTCTCCTGAAACCTTGGGCCCGCCAATGAGTCTGACGCCCTTGTGCAGTCTCTCTATAGTCTCTTGTGTGACCACACCCCGAACCCAGGCCCTGTATATCTTTGATACCTGATAGCGCGGATGAGCGAGCCTGTAAGCAAGATCACCATCATTGGTTAATAGCAATGCGCCTTCCGTATCATAATCCAACCTGCCAACAGGAAAAATACGCGGCCCCGGCGGAAGCAGATCTATTACAGTTTTACGCTCCCTGTCATCTTCCATTGTAGTCATGGTAGAGGCTGGTTTATTTAAGAGTACATATCTAAATGTCTTAGGTGCTGCCAGCCTTTTACCCTTGAACAGCACTTCATCTTCTCCAAGTGTTATTCTGAATGCCGGCTCATATACAATGCGACCGTTAACGCGTACTTTGCCAGCCTTAATTGGCTCAACGGCAGCGCGCCTGGAGGCTACTCCACAATAGGCCAAATATTTATTCAACTGCATTTATGGCCTCTTTTTTATTTTTATCAATATTATCCACAACATCACTCGCAACCGGATCTGCTTGATCACCATTGGATGATATCGTATGATCCTGCACTGTATCACCAAGCGGGAAAAGAGAGGTTGTCTCTTGCTCGGCACCATCAGGTTTATCTTCCTGAAGCAGTTCCTCAATCTCCCGGGGTTTGGGCAGATCTTTTATACTGTTAATTCCAAAATATCTTAAAAATTCCTTGGTTGTCTTATACAAAAGAGGCCTTCCCGGTCCATCGGCACGACCACCAATAGCCACTAAATCACGTTCCAGCAGTGTTTTTACAACACCATCACATGAAACACCGCGTATACCGGCTACATCAGATTTGGCAATTGGTTGTTTAAATGCAATAACAGACAGAGTTTCAAGAGCGGCGTGTGATAAACGGGATTTAGCCTTGCGCTGAAAGAGTCTTTTAAGCCATTGGGCATATATGCTTCTGGTAACCATCTGAACACCACCGGCAACTTCAACAATATGAAATGTCCGGTCACTCTGTGAATAGGCATGATTCAGCTCATTCACTGCGGTCTTTACTTGTTTAACAGAAGTCTCTTCGATAGTGATTCGAAGTTGTTCATAAGTGATGGGTTCATCGGAGGCGAAAATTATTGCCTCAACGATTTGGGTTAAATTGTCTAATGTGTTCTCAGCCAACGGATTCCGAATACTTTAAAATATAAATATCCCCAAAGATCTCGGCCTGTTGAAAACAAATTTTATGGGCCTTGATCAATTCTAAAATAGCCATAAATGTAACAACTATTTCAACACGGTATTTCAGTCTTGATATGACATCAAAGAAACTGATACGTTCATCAATCTCTATAGCCGTTAAAATATAGTCAATCTGCTCTTCAATTGAAACGCCTGTTTCACCAACTTCATGAGTCGTGATTTTAGGCATATTGTCCAAAACAAACTTAAAGGCACGCAACAGATCAAACATGGACACATCTTTCAGCAGTTCTTCATTGCTGATTTCCTCAGCCACACGGTATGGTTTGGTCCATTCAAAATCATGCCGTGGGTAGAGACGTCTTGCTCTATCTTCCAGATCTGAGATATTCTCTGCAACTTCCTTAAATCGCTTATACTCCAGCAACTGACGAACAAGTTCAGCCCTGGGATCTTCAAGCTCTTCATCCCCTTCCATCTCCGGCCGGGGTAACAACATACGTACCTTGATCTGAATTAATGTGGCAGCCATCAAAATGAATTCACCGGCTACTTCAAGATCAAGTTCTTTCATCAAATCCACATATCCCAGATACTGTTTTGTTATCTGGGCAATGGGGATATCATATATATCAATCTCCTCTTTGCGAAGCAAAAAGAGAAGTAGATCAAGCGGCCCTTCAAAATTTTGAAGCTGGATTGGAAACTGTTCTTTCCTATCAAGTACTTCACCCAGTGCTATCCCAATTGCATGGCCTCTCTGACTTTACCCATTACTTCCTGCGCCTGCTTGCGGGCACGCATGTCACCGTCTTTTATAATGTCAATAACTTCATCACGATTTGCATCAAAATACGTACGTCGTTCATGCAAAGGCTCCAACCAGCTGGATACTTTCTGCGCCAGTTGGCGTTTATGGGCAACACAGCCAAGCTTGCCTGCCTTACAATCGCATTCAATTTCTTCTGCACTCTCAGGCAGGTAGAGTTTATGATAAGCCATGATCACGCAACCATCAGGATGGCCGGGATCATCTTTTTTAATTTTGAGAGGATCAGTATACGCCGTCATCATCTTCTTCTGTACATCTTTGGGATCATCAGAAAGAAAAATGGCATTATTCATAGACTTGGACATCTTTTTACCGTCCAGGCCGGGAAGACGTGCAAAACGTGTCAGTACAGTCTCAGGTTCATTGAATACCGGCCCGAATATATGGTTAAACCGCCTGGCCAACTCACGGGTAATTTCTACATGTGCGGCCTGATCTTCTCCTACAGGTACAGCATGAGGATTATATACAAGAATATCAGCAGATTGCAAAACAGGATAACCTAGATGGCCATATGACATCTGAGCCTCAAGCCCCAGATCTCGGGCTTGTTCTTTCACAGTAGGATTTCGCTGCAGGCGTGCAACAGTAACCAACATAGAAAGAATAAGATGTAGTTCTGCATGTTCTTTGATATGAGATTGAATAAAAATTGGGCTCTTTTTCGGATCGAGTCCGGCTGAAAGCCAATCAATTACCACTTGAATTGAATTCTCAGCAACATCGCCGGTATGTTTTAAATCAGTTGTTAACATATGCCAATCAGCTACCATATGGTAACTGAAGTACATATCCTGTAACCTGATCCAATTTTCCAATGCGCCTACATAATTACCCAGATGAAGCCGGCCAGTGGGTCGCATTCCGCTTAAGATGCGCTTCTTCATATATATAAAACTCTCCTTGACTAATCTAACATAAACAAATAAGGTTTCCACCTTACATCAGCATGTTTTGCCAAATGCTGAATGAAGTAAAGATATCCCGGTTTCTTTGGTTCCCGCAGCAACTTCATCTCTGCTTCTCTTGGTGTCCGGCGCCCCTTCCTGGTATTGCATGGCATACATGCACAAACCAGATTTTCCCAACTGTCACCGCCGCCACGTACCCGTGGAATAATATGATCAACTGTCATAGCACCTACATGAGTACCACAATATTGACACTGTTGCTTGTCACGGCGTATTACATTTTTCCGACTAAGAAGCACTTTCCTGTTAGGCCGCAAGACAAATCTGCTGAGACGCACAATACTTGGCAGCGGC
>JAGLOF010000019.1 GCA_023139105.1 bacterium | reverse complement strand
ATAATAACAGGCAAATTATTAAAACTAACCGGGGTTTTTCAACGGTCTCGAGGGGGAGGGGAGGTGCTTTTTGTTATTTGTATATTGAAGCTTGGAATTTTAATGTATACCCACTCGATTCTGCATTGTTCCAATGAAAAAAGGGTGGGAGATAAAATCTCCCACCCTTTTCTTTATTATCTAGTCAGTGTGTTAATTAAACAACACCCTGATCAAGCATTGCATCTGCAACTTTCAAGAAACCGGCGATATTGGCACCGTTTACATAGTTGCCGGGGCAACCGTATTTTTCGGCGGCATCAACACACTGGGTGTGGATGGCTTTCATAATACTGGCCAGTTTGGCATCAACTTCTTCACGGGTCCAGTTGTAGCGCATGCTATTCTGAGACATTTCCAAACCGGAAGTGGATACACCACCGGCATTGGCTGCTTTACCCGGGCCGTAGAGGATTTTCTCTTTTACGAAGAGATTTACACCTTCGGGAACGGTAGGCATGTTGGCACCTTCAGAAACAACATATACGCCATTGGCGATAAGGTTCTGAGCGTCTTTCAGATTGATCTCATTCTGTGTTGCTGAGGGGAATGCACAATCGGCTTTGTGGTTCCAAAGTGGATTGAATTCTCCATTACGATCAACCTTTGTATATACAGCTGAGGAATATTTTTCTGCATATTCACTAATGCGGCCACGACGGACATTCTTCAGTTCCATGATGAAGGCCAGCTTTTCACGATCAATGCCGTCTTTATCATAGATGTAACCGCCGGAGTCAGATACTGTCACAGGCTTGCCACCAAGATCCAGAATTTTCTCACATGCATACTGAGCAACATTACCGGAACCGGAGACCAGACAGACCTTACCTTTATAGGTTTCACCACGTGTAGCAAGCATTTCTCTACCGAAGTATACAGCACCATAACCGGTGGCTTCGGGACGAATCAGAGAACCACCCCAGTTCAGACCTTTACCTGTCAGAACACCGGTGAACTCATTGCGGATTCTTTTGTACTGACCGAACATGAAACCAATTTCACGACCGCCCACACCTATATCACCGGCGGGAATGTCTGTGTTGGGGCCAATGTGACGGCAAAGTTCAGTCATAAATGACTGACAGAAATGCATAACTTCGTTGTCACTCTTACCTTTAGGATCAAAGTCAGAGCCACCTTTACCACCGCCCATGGGCAGTGTGGTCAGGGAGTTTTTGAATACCTGCTCAAAAGCCAGAAATTTAAGAATACCAAGATTCACAGATGGATGGAAACGAAGACCGCCTTTATAGGGGCCGATGGCACTGTTCATTTCAATACGGTAGCCGCGATTAACTTCAACTTTGCCTTCATCATTTACCCATGGAACGCGGAACATAAGAACACGCTCGGGCTCAATAATACGCTCGATGATTTTGGCATCGCGGTATTCTGGGTGTTTTTCCAAAACCAAAGCCAGTGATTCAACAACTTCTTCAACGGCTTGGTGGAATTCGGGCTGAGCTGGATTCTTGGCTACTACTTGAGCCATAATATCCTTCACGTAGTCCGACATATGCTGCTCCTTAATTATGTAAGTAATTTATGTTGAAACGGGTAAAACAATACAGTTCTATCCCGTTTTATCCCAATCTTTCACTGCCCCGTGCAAGAACATACTCTGTAACAATTTCATTGCCAAGAACATGGCGATTGAGTATCTCTTTAATTTTATCCGGAGTCAGGTCTGCATACATCACAGGTGCCGCATCCTTTTTTTCTATGGTTGCCATGGGCTCACGGCTGCAAAAACCGGCACAACCTGAGGTTGTCACCAGAATATCTTTAATCTCTTTACTTTCCATTTCTTCCAGCAAGGCACTCATTATTTCACGGGCACCCGACGCAATACCGCATGTACCCATATGTATAGTAATTTTTGCATTTCCGGCACCTTCACGTAGAGTAGTCATCTTACGTGTACGCTCTTTGATCTTGGCCAGATCAGCAACAGTCAGCTTCGGCATGTGAGATTCCTTTCGGCGTATCGCGTTAAATCCGGGTTATAAAAATTAAAAGTCAGTGAATATAGTTATTCCACTGACTTAGTCATATTACAGGCAGAGAGTGTCATGACCGTTTCCGGTCGATTATATTTAGAATGAAGAACCAGAAATTTAATGGTTTTGCATCCATAAAATTATAGTGATTTCGACTCATTCTATCTCCACTAACCTGCTATTCATTTTGAGACGTTCCACTTAACGAATGATCTAAACATAGGAAATTAAAATAACAAAATCAACCTAAAAACAAAGAAAAACAAAACAATTTATTTATCAATGTCTTGGTATTTGTCTTGGTATTTAAAAAGAAAAAGCCGACTATTCAGAACGGTCGGCTTTTTTATAACAATGTTAGATCTAATTTACGGATTCAACGGATTTTACTTCGGGGATTTCTTCTTTCAAGAGCCTCTCTATACCCATCTTCAAAGTCATCTGAGACATGGGGCATCCGTGACAAGAACCTTGTAAACGCACATTAACTACACCATCGATAAAATTGACAAATTCTACATCACCGCCATCAGCCTGAAGTGAAGGGCGTACTTTTTCTAAAGCTGCTAAAATTTTTTCTTCCATGACTTCTCCAAAATAAAGTGGTATCGATTATTAAATAAGGTACAAATTTTTCTATTCTGATGCAAACTCCTATCTGTTATGTTGAAACAATTTTATCTGCTATAAAGTTCCGATAAATCCTTTCAAATAGATCTGGTCTATTGCGCAATATTTGTTTATCTTTAAATAAATTCTTACAACTACAAATCGATGCAGTTAATTTCTATGCATCCAGTTGGAATATGGGAATATTCAGGAGGCCATGTGTTTCATCTCTACAAATCATCAGCCGGATCAGGTAAGACATTTACATTGGTCAAAGAATATCTGAAGCTCTGCCTTGTGAATCCGGAGCAATACCCGCGTATTCTTGCAATTACATTTACAAATAAAGCCGCTGCAGAGATGAAGACTCGTATCATTGAATCTCTGCATCGCTTCCTGAATTACGGAACAGATGAGATAATAGATCTTTTGATGATAGAATCTAAACTTCCAGCAGAAAAAATTAAAAAGAATGCAGAGATTATGCGTGATCTTATCCTGCATTCATACTCTGATTTCAGTGTGATGACAATCGATAGTTTTATAGCTCGCATTGTACGGACATTTGCAAGAGATCTGGATATGCCGCTGAAGTTTGATGTAGAACTGGATACAGTACATATTACGCAGGATGTAATTGAACGCCTGATGGCCGATGCGGCAAAGGGGAATTTTATAGGCGATGTCCTAACAGAATTCGCCATTTCTAAAATACACAGCACCGGTTCCTGGTCAATTGATAAGGAGCTTGGTAAAATTGGGTCTACTACATTTAATGAAAAATATATTAAGGAAGTTGCAGCTATTTCAGATCCTGCATTTGATGATGATTTCTGGCGCGCTCTGATTTGTGATATTGATGATCAAATTCGGATATTCAGAGAGCATATCAATCAACTTGCTTTTGAAGCATTGTCAATAATTAAGATGCATGAACTGAAAATTGATGATTTTGCTTATGGGAAATCCGGTGCAGCTGGTGCACTTAAAGCATATTCCAAAGCCAAGGCTATCAAGGATTTTGAGATAAAGGTACGGCTTGCAAAGGGACAGTGGTATTCTAAATCTGCATCTCAGGAGATCAAAGACAAGATAGATAAGGCATTAAATGCCGGATTGGAGCGTCTGGCAGCCGAGATAATCGACTATATAAATCAACATAAGATGCGTTTTATATCTCATTTGCTCATTCAAAAAAATATATACTCCGAAGCATTGATAAGCCGTTTTATTCAACTTGTTGAGGAATACAAGAGTGAAAATAATGCAGTGCCTCTTACGGATTTTGCCAGAAAAGTAGGGCAGGTAGTCATCAATGATCCTGTCCCGTTTTTATACTGGCGTCTGGGAAATCAATATAATCATATTTTAATTGATGAGTTCCAGGATACATCTGTACTCCAGTGGGTGAATTTGCGGCCGCTTGTTGAGGAATCTTTATCAAAGGATGGTTTCAATCTGGCAGTAGGGGATGCTAAACAGGCTATTTATAGATGGCGCGCGGGTGATATAAGTATTATGGACGTTCAACTTCCGGCTTTTCTGGGAAGCAGGATGAGAGAGAATGTGTTGAATACAAATTATCGCAGTCGCAGGGAAGTTGTTGAATTCAATAATGCATTTTTCAAACTATTGCCGAAAGTATTAAATGCAGGAGAAAAGAAGCTGCTTTCCAGATTATATGACAGTGGTGCTGTAGAGCAAAAAACAATTTCTTCCAAACAAGGTTATGTTAAGATTAGCTCTGTAGATATTAGCGAAGTTTCAAGAAAATCAGAAAAACAGGCTCTAATCCTCCAAAAACTTGTAGTTGATATCAAGTCAATACTTGAAGAAGATAATGGCTATTCGTTCAGGGATATGGCTATACTTGTACGCAAGAATATAGATGCAGAACTGGTAGCGCAGCATCTGTTTGAGCATGGAATTGATGTTATCTCACCGGATTCACTTTTACTTCAGTCTGCTTCTGTTGTCAGATTTATCATCTCTACACTGCGTTATTCTGCATTTGATGATAGGATAGCTTTCTATAACATGTGGATGTTCCTAGAGAAAGATCCTATTTTATTTGAGACCTGTATACGGGAAAAGAATTCATTTACACAGATGGAAAGTCATATATCAGATAGTTTTGCACAGCGTCGTCGTTTTCTTCTTCAACTGCCTGTGTATGAAGCTGTGGAAGAAATCATTGAGATATTCGGCCTGAATAATAAATATCATGGTTTCTTGCAGGGCTTGCTTGAAATAGTGTTGAATGTATCTGAGAAATTTTCATCCGATATTAATGATTTTCTTAATTGGTGGGAACAGAATGGGCGCAGTGATAAGGCCACTTTGGCAGCCGGAGATCAAGCCGAGGCCATTACTTTATCGACTATACACAAATCAAAAGGTCTGGAATTTCCTATTGTATTTATTCCGTTTTCCTGGGATATTATTGATAGCACCGGTCCGGGGAAATCAAATTTCATGTGGGTTGCCAGTGATAAGATAGGCAGTAAGCGGCAACATTTTCCATATATGGCTGATATGCAACGTTCAATGGAGCAGTCCTTTTTTGCAGAAGAGATGGCCAGGGAACAGGAGCTTTCACAACTTGATAATATCAACTTGTTATATGTTGCACTGACTCGTGCAGCAGATAGAATATATGCATATATCGAAGAAAATACATATGAATCATCAGACAAATCAGATATCAGGAATACCGCAGAGCTCATAGCTGCATGCGCAGATAAAATGACTATGCAATTGAGCGAAACAGCTTCTGAACTAGGCAAGCCTGCACTCCGGGATCTAAAAAAAGACATGACGGGTTCAGAAACATTATACTCAATGCCATGTCATGGATGGCGACGGAAAATAGCAATTAAAAAGCGGGCAAATGAGATATGGCGATTGGATGATTCGGATTTAAAAAAGAGAGTAGACAGGGGCGTCCTTGTACATGCTGTCCTTGCTGCTATTAATGTAATAGGTGATATTGAATCTGCTGTTGAAAAGCAGCTGCGCCTGGGGCATCTTGCCGGAGAAGATAAGACACAGCTTATTGATCAACTGCATAATGTGATGAAAATAAAAGTAAATTCAGGGAGTGTAGAAGACTGGTTTGCACCTATGTGGCTGGTGAAGAATGAAAGAGCCATTGGCACTGCCGAAGGTACTTACATACCGGACCGTGTTATTATAAATGGAAGTCATGCTATTATAATTGATTATAAGACTGGACTAAAAACAGAAGAACACAGGCATCAAATAAGGAATTATGCCCATCTGCTGGAATCTATGAATTACACTCCTGTGAAAAAATACCTGCTCTATCTGGAGTCTGAAGAAGTGGAGGCTGTGCAATGACCTTTCTGGAGCAGATTGTAGATGATCTGGCAAAACAAAATATTAATTGGGGCGAGACAGCCATTGTAACTCCCAATCAACGGGCCGGGCTCTTTATTAAAAAATCTATAATGGAGAATGCCGCTATCCTCAAACCAGTGTGGCTGCCACAGTTCTATTCAATTCAGGATTTTGTAGGTACAGTCAGTAATTTGGATCTTCTGGATAATTTTTCATTAATTTTCAAACTCTATCCCATCTACAAGGAGGTATTCAACAATCCCAGAGATTTTGATACATACTATCAATGGGGACGTGTTGTACTATCTGATTTCAATGAAACAGATCTATATCTTGTTGATAGAAAAATGCTCTTTACCCACCTGAGAGATCTTTCACAGATTGATGCTGAATTTGGTGGTTCAGGACCGATGATGGCAGATTTTGTGCGGTTTTCAGCTAGTCTCGAAGAGCTGTATTTTACCTTGCAACATAAATTAATGGCAAATGAGCAGGGCTATTATGGATTGGCATTACGCCGGATTGTTGAAGATTTTAATGAACACAGCTTTGATCGTTGGGAGAATATTGTCTTTGCAGGTTTCAATGCTTTGTCAAAAGCAGAGCAAGTATTGCTGGAAAAACTCAAAAAATCCGGGCATGCGGATATATACTGGGATATTGACCAGTACATATTAAATGATGAGAAGCAGGAAGCAGGCTATTTTCTTCGGGATAATCCTCTTATCCGGGACAGAACTAGTGTCAAATGGATTACCGATGATCTTGAGACTTCTGAAAAGAAAATTGAGATAATTGGAGCCGCCGGTCGTGTTGCACAGGCCAAGGCTTTAGGATCAATGCTTGATGACAGGCAGCACACATGGGATCAAACAGCTGTAGTGCTTGGTGATGAATCTCTGCTTTTTCCAGTACTTCACGCATTGCCGGAAGATCTGACACATATAAATGTAACCATGGGTTATCCACTTAAGAATACACCTTTATACTATTTGTTAAATGCAGTGATTAAATTACAGAATACGGCAAATGATGCCGGTGATACTGTTTTTCGTTTTGTCCACGTTCAAGATATATTGATGCATCCTTACGTACTGCCAATGTCCGAATTTCCAATTCGTGAGCTGGTGCGTAATGCCAGAACTGAAAATAAAATATTAATTGACAGCCGCGAACTTTCTCAGATTGATGCCCGTCTGGGTAATATCTTCAGAAGAGTTTCATATGTATCGGATTTTATTGATTATATTCAGGCCATTATGCGTGATCTGATCAATAATCTCAGGCATCAACAACATCTTTCTATAGAAGTAGAGTATATTTATCAATTTTATACCAGGCTGCAGAGACTGAATGATGTAATAATTGAGCATGATATTAATATTAGTCTGATAACTTTCTGGAAATTGTTTAAAGAGATAATTGATACAGCATCGGTTCCATTTTTGGGTGAACCTCTTCAGGGTCTACAGATAATGGGGCTTCTTGAGACACGTACACTGGATTTCAAGGATTTATATATACTCAGTGTAAATGAGGGGACATTGCCTGCAGGCCAGTCTAATAACAGTTTTATTCCAAATGATGTGCGCAGCAAATGCGGAATGATCACTCATGAACATCAGGATGCCATCTATGCTTTTTATTTTTATCGTTTACTGAAACGTGCAGAGAGAATACATATTCTGTACAATACCGTCAATGATGCATTTGGCAAAGGTGAGTGCAGTCGTTTTATTGAACAATTGATCCATGAATACGCCCGACACAATAAAAATGTTGAAATTACCAGAAAAACTGTTAATCTTAATTCGGTATTTGCGCATGATAAAGCTATTTGCATCCCCAAGAGTAATGAGATATTGTCTCAGTTAAGAATAATGCCCTATTCACCCACAAGGTTGCAGACCTATGTGGATTGTTCTTTGAAATTTTATTTTAAATATATTTTAAATCTTTCGGAGCAAGATGAAGTTCGTGAGGCTGCCGATGCCAGGATATTTGGGACTGTCATGCATGAAGTACTTCATCGTCTATTTGAACCATTAGTCGGACAAATACTGTCAGAGCGTCATCTAAATGATTTAAAGAATCGATCAATGACTACAATTGAGCAGATTTATTTGGAAAAAATGGGTGAAGTTGATGTACAAAACGGTCGTAATTATCTCTATATACGTATCATTGAGACTTTAATTTCAAATTTTCTCAACAGCCAGCCAATGGGGATCAAGATCATTGAAACAGAGGTTAAATACGCAACCTCTATCTCTGTTAAAGAATCAACACTCTATCTTAAAGGAGCAATTGACCGTATTGAACAGCAAGGTGATAATATTGATATAATCGATTTTAAGACAGGGGCTATTAAATCTTTACAATTCAGTTTCAATGAAGATAGAACCCGTGAACAACTGTTGCAGGAATTAAGGGACAAACCCCAGATTCTACAACTTTTAATATATTATATTCTGGCATCAAGCCACATAAATCTTGAAGGTTCCGAGAGCTTTCGCCTTGGTATTTATAGTTTCAAAGAACAGAAAGATAGCGGTAAAGCGCGTTTTCTATCTGAGAAAAGAGCTGCACCATGGCAATTGGGAAAAGCTCAATTAAATAAACATATTTCTCATATAGTGGCAGAAATATTCTCCGACTGTATTGACGCAGATACGCCGTTTAGTCAGGTGGTTGATGTTAGTAAATGCGGTTACTGTCCATATACATCTATTTGTGGTAGATAGCGCGTATGGATTGGACAGGAGCAATTGCACACGGATGACGCAGGAAGAGCGGATAGGAACGGATAGAGATTGAGCTAGAAAGAAAAGGAGCAATGCCTTTGAAATTTACAAAACTACCATGTCGTGTCATCTCAAAGGAGTGAAACGACTGAGAGATCTTATACCTTACGGTTGGCGTATGACGTTACAAGTTTGTCACTATCAAACACCGGGTGTTGAATTATTTTTGTTCTGTATGTGCAGCATGTGTAAGTTGGAATTAAACACCCGGTATTTTTGTTTTTTTCAGCTTTCCAAACAAACGTTCCGATAATTCGGATTATGTATGTTAAAAAAAGCAAAAGTGTCGCATGAAAAAAGAAGAAAGTGAAATAGTTGTGAGTGAACCAAAAATAGAATATCCCTGCCAGTGGCATTACCGTGTTATCGGTATGGAGGAGTCATTAATAAGAGAAGCTGTTGCACATTGTATAAAAGAGATGGATTATACACTGAAGATGGCAAATACCAGCCGCACCGGTAAATTTATTTCACTTAACCTTGAGATAGTTGTTGGAAGTGAACATATGCGTAATCAAATTTTTATTACACTGAGAGACCATATCAATATAAAGATGGTTTTATAATATATTCTTGATGCATCAATTTTACTCAACTTTAATCTCTAACAATTCATAAAAGCCGGCCTTGCAGTCTATCGGACTTAAGGCTATTAGGCATGTTTTTAGAGATTTTTTTCCTATTCAAGGCGCGATTGAGGCGCATAAAGGGTTTTATGTAACGAGTGAGCAACGCAGAATAGGGGAAAAAGATCAAAAACAGGACAATATTGGTGAAGTCCGACAGGCTGCTAGGATGTTGCTACCTTTTTACATATATTACAGCGGCCAATTGAAACTATTGCCTGCACATAGGAGAGAGATTAATGCAACAAAAAATTCATGAGACTGCAATAATTGAAACAGGTGCAAAGATAGGTAGTCGTTGTCACATAGGTCCTTACTGTCATATTGGATCTGATGTACATCTGGGAGATGACAATAAATTGCATTCTCATGTGGTTATTGATGGTAATACACATATTGGCAATAATAATGAGTTTTATCCATTTTCCTGTATTGGTATGATATCACAGGATTTGAAATACCAGAAGCATTGGACGTGTTATACAAAAATTGGTAATTCCAATACATTTAGAGAGTATGCTACAGTTAATGCGGCATCAATTGAGAATGAATCTACTATAATCGGTAATGACAATTTACTATTATCCTACAGCCATGTTGCTCATGATTGCGTATTGGGCAATAAAATAATTATCAGTGCTGACTCAAAATTGGCCGGACATGTACAGATGGAAGATCATTCCATTTTAAATGCAAAATCCGGAGTAGTTCAGTTTGTACGCATTGGTCAATATGCATTTGTAGGCGGTTTTAATAAAGTTGTCAAGGATATCTTGCCTTTCTGTATTGCCGATGGCTCACCGTCAGTCATACGTGCAGTTAATAAAGTAGGCCTTGAGCGCAATGGTTTTTCGGCTGAAAAAATAGCAATAATTCAGGATGCTTATAAGATTATTATCAGATCGGGACTTACTTTGAATGAAGCAATCAAAAAGCTTGACATACGCTATCCTGATAGACCTGAAGTTGCGGCAATTATTCATTTTGCCCAGCAAAGCCAGGCAGGATTAGCCCGGCCAAGGAGACGCAGTCAACAAACGAAATAAAGACAATTAATTCACTTTGAGGCGGGGCATTTATGTGCTGCCTTTTTTAACATGTTATGAGGTTATGTATAATGAGTAACGGATCAGAAAAAATTATCTATTCCATGATGCGGGTGAGTAAGACTTACAATCAACAGCCTGTAATCAAGGATATATCTCTCTCTTATTTTTATGGTGCAAAGATTGGTATTCTAGGTCTTAACGGCTCGGGCAAGAGTACGCTACTACGAATAATGGCAGGAGTAGACATCCAGCATGAGGGCACTGCTGTTCTGTCAGAGGGTTATACATTGGGTTACCTGGAGCAGGAACCCATTCTTGATCCTGACAAAAGCGTCAAGAGTGTGGTTGAGGAAGGTCTGCAGGATATTGTGGATATTGTTAAAGAGTATAATGCAATAGGTGACAAGTTTGCAGAGCCCATGAGTGATGATGAGATGAATAATCTGATAGAAAGACAGGGGGAGCTGGGCGATAAAATTGATCACTTGAATGCCTGGGATATTGAATCACGTCTAGAAATGGCTATGGATGCATTGCGATGTCCGCCCCCTGAGACGTCAATCAAGGTTCTGTCCGGTGGTGAGAAACGTCGCGTAGCACTTTGCCGGCTTCTACTCCAAAAACCGGATATTTTGCTTCTTGACGAACCTACAAATCACCTTGATGCAGAGACAGTAGCATGGCTTGAGCGTCATCTTCAGCAGTATGAAGGTACTGTAATTGCCATCACACATGATCGTTACTTTCTTGATAATGTTGCTGGATGGATTTTGGAGCTTGATCGTGGTATGGGAATCCCCTGGAAAGGTAATTATTCTTCCTGGTTGGAACAGAAGCAAGGTCGCCTGGTCATGGAAGAAAAGCAGGAAAGTGATCGCCAAAAGACATTGCAACGTGAGTTAGAGTGGATTAAGATGACACCCAAAGGTCGTCAAGCCAAGGGAAAGGCTCGTATTAGTGCTTATGAGGACCTTTTGAATCAAAATACAGAGAAGAGAGCGGCGGATTTAAAGATATATATTCCACCGGGACCGCGGCTCGGCAAGAATGTTATTGATGTAAATAAAGTCAGCAAGAGTTTCGGGGATAAATTGTTGTTTGAGGATCTTGAATTTTCTCTGCCTGCCGGAGGAATTGTCGGTATTATCGGCCCCAATGGCGCAGGTAAAACAACTCTGTTCAAAATGATTACCGGTGATGAAAATCCGGATTCAGGAACTTTTTCAATTGGTGAAACCGTGAAATTAGCCTATGTTGATCAGGATCGTGACTCATTAGATCCTGAGCGTACTATCTGGCAGATAATTTCCGGTGGAAGCGAATTTATTGAATTGGGTAGTATGAAGGTTAATTCAAGAGCCTATGTATCTCGTTTTAATTTCAAGGGTGCAGTCCAGCAGAAAAATGTTATGGACCTTTCCGGTGGAGAACGGCATAGGGTACATCTTGCCTGTCTTTTAAAGGACGGGGCAAATGTTCTTCTGCTCGATGAACCTACAAATGATCTTGATGTTAATACTATGCGTGCTTTAGAGGATGCTCTCGATAACTTTGGCGGCTGTGCAGTTATTATCAGCCATGATCGCTGGTTTCTTGACAGACTTGCTACGCATATTCTGGCCTTTGAGGGTGACTCACAGGTCAGGTGGTTTGAAGGGAATTATTCTGATTATGAGGCTGATCGTAAGCGTCGTCTTGGTAAAGAAGCTGACCAGCCCCACAGGATCAAGTATAGACAGCTTACGCGGTAGATTGGTTTTGCTTTGGGGGAAGGTATTATGATGAGGGGTTGGGGTGGTGGTTGACGCCTGACCGGTTTGCGGATATGTATCCATCTTTAACTCCATATCACTATGCTACAAATAATCCACTCAAGTTCATTGATGTGAATGGTGATTCCATTTAGGTCAGTGATAAAATGGCAAACAATGAGGCATTAACAAAATATCTAGCATCTGTCGAAGGTGATAGTTATATGGCTCAATTTGCATATGAGGGGCAAGTAGTAACTGTAGCTGGGTAAGAATTTACATTTGAAAAAGCTGGTAAACATTCAACTCAGAATGTGAATTTTGTAGGTATCCATAACGAAGGCCCACAAACTATACCTAGTAATTCAATTGGAGGTGATTTTTTTGTTGGGGAAAAAGGTGTCCAAATATATAATATTTATAATGGATCAGGCTGATGATATATTTCATGAAGTACAACATGCTTCAATGTTTGCTGAAAATGGTGCAGACGGGCGTGGTGGTTATGGCAGTACTTTCGGGACTGGAGCAACGGGAATGCACCATAGATGGATGTTAAGTAAAGGACATTTTGATCCTCATCGAAGTTTTTTGTCTGGATTAGGCGCAAATCAGAAATTCATCGAAAGGACAGTTAGTGACTTAATGTCTCAAGGTGGTCTTACCAATAAGTTGCCTGAAAAATATTGGAGTCGTTATGTTCCTGAAGTTGGGCATCTAATAAGAGGCAGAGCGATTCATATGAAATAGTGTAGTGTACTTACAGACAAAGGAGTTGTTTGTATGAAAAATACTTGTATCATTGGTGCATTGTTCATAGCAATATTGTTTTCCTGTAAAGCTGTTGATCGAATTAATTATCATGCTATACAGGGGTATTATAAATATTTGATTTTTGATTGTAGTAATGATATGGTAGTAGATACACTATATTCTACTACCATAATCACTGGTCAGGTAGAAGACACAATTAAGTTTGATCAGAATATTACTGGAATATTGTTTGGTACCAAAGATAAGATATATAAACTATGGGATGTAAGTCTTTTTGAAGGGAAAAAGTGCGCTCAGTATTATCCCGTTTATGTTTCTTGTTTAGGAAAAGGTGATAGTTGGAATCTTGAATACGAAGCAGGATTTACTAGTAGTACATTAGAAGTCGTTTATACATGTCTTTCATCCGATACAGCGATATTTTTTGACACTGGAAACATATTACAGAATGTCACATTAATAGAAAAAAAGGATTGGATTGATGTCGGTGGCCTATGGGGTATAACACATTATGGTTATGATTCTCAGCACAGACTAGTATATGTAAATAAATTTACACTAAATCCACGTGATGATACAATTGTTGAAAGAAGTGGCTGTCTAGTATTAAATATCTTTATACCTCAAAATAAAGTCAATATATCAAGTGTTCAAAAATGGGTTTCGAGGAATTCAATTGAAGCTAGATCATGGTTTTTTGGTGAAGAGAAATTTGAAGATGACCCACCACCGCCAAAGCCACCTTTTTAGCCAGGTAGGCCGGGATTTATCCCGGCAAACATGAATCAATGACAAACAGGCATGCCACCGCGCATGCCTGTTTTTTATATAATGGAATTGTTTAATTGGTTGATTGTATTAATAAGTTTTGCAGGCTCCAAGATAAACCCTGGCCTATGCACTTACTATGATGAAGGTTTCCTAACTGCTACCAGGCAGGCTGATAGGATCACGTCGTTTGCTTATACTAATCTTGTGCCCAAAAATAATTTTTTTTGAGTGTCCCAGTATCCCAGTGTCCAAGACAGGAAAAGATGACTACGGATAATCTACTACTCGTTTCGGCATAGATGTTTTAAACATCTATCACCAGAAAAACTGATCCAAGATAACAGCCATGTAGGGTGCGTCAAGACGCACCACCATTAACCTGATGTCATCTCTCATACGGTTATTCACAAACAGGACCGGGTATCAATTTATTGTGCCCGGTTTTTTTTGTGAATAGAATGCTATTGGTCTCCACTTTAATGGTTAATACATTATAGCAATTCACCGTTAATTATGGATGAACTATGCCCGATTACACGCGATCATTATTTTCCGGGGCACATATTTTTTTACCCTAATCACCTGTAAACGCCGGCATTTTTAAACAACACCCATTGCGAGAAAACTGCTCAGACAGGCATGGCAGGAAGTACAGACAAAATGGCCTTTTAAAGTAAACGCGCTCTGTTTATTAGAGGATCACCTACATTGTGTAATCACCCTTCCTGAAAATGATTGTAATTATGCCTTACGGTGGAGATTAATCAAAAGCAAATTTTCACAGCTCTATCGTCTTGAGGGATTGATTGAGAATATCCCACAAAGCCTGTCACACGTGAAACGTAAAGAGCTGCCTGTGTGGCAGCGAAGATATTGGGAGCATTTAATCAGAGATGAAGATGATTATCGGCGACATGTGGATTATATTAATTTTAATCCGGTAAAACATGGCTACGTAGAGCGTGCCATAGATTATCTATTTTCTACATTCCGGCATTTTGTAAGATCTGGATTCTATACACACGTTTGGGGTGCAACTGGTAATGTTGTTAAGGATATGGGCGATATAGGGGAGTAATTGGCAGTTCATTACCAGGGCTATTAATCTTCCACGGTCATTTGTGATTAAAACAGAGATTTTTTTATATTCATAATTCCTGTTGGTATTGTTATATTATGATCCGGGATTAGTATCTTGGTAATAGTAAAATTTAATACTCTGACTCAACAATATTGTGGTACTGGTTAGTGTTTGGTGCGTCTCGACGCACCCTACGGGCTATCTAAATAATAGGTGATTGGAATGAGTAAAGAAAAATTAATTAAAGCTAGGGATTATTGTTGTAAACGATTTGGGTTCTATGTGGCTGATAAAGTAATACACAATATATTTGACCATACCGATGAAGTTGATGAGACAGAATGGGTCGCCGAAGAGCTTGGACATTTATACTATTGTCCATATTGTGGAAAAAACATTAAGGGTAATGGTTTCGGTACTTATGATGAAGAGCATGCTGACTGACTAGTTTGATTTAAACGTCTGCGCAGGGCAGACATAATGTTGCCCAATTATACGCAGTAACTAATTAACAAGTGCTCCCGGTTAGAGATTGTCTGCGTCACAGATGGCCATGATTAAATGATGAACCATGATAAAAGATAATACAATTTTGATCTTAACAGGCTGGCATGAATTTGTCAACCTGTTTTTTTTCATAGTCATCTGCCTATCATGGGTATCTGTGACGCAGACTTATTTGGCCGCCCGTCGGTTGCGTTCGGTTAGGCGCAGTGACCCACCAATCTGGAATATGTCAGAGTATATATTATATAACAGGCGATTCCGTATCGTTTATACAGCATTGATTTATCAGTGAATTGGTTTGCATCAAAGAAACATGTATGTTATATTGTGATGAAATGGCGGGGAATAAGGATATTCCCCTACTTAAATTCACATTCCTTTCAATGGGTCATACCAATGACACAAAAAGATCAAATTATCCGTATCTTGAAAGACACTGGCTTTTTGCGGTATCGAGATATAGTTTCCCATGAAATACATCCTCAGTCTTTGAAGCGAATGGTTGAATCCGGGGAACTGACTCGTATTGGCCGTGGACTTTATGCTCTACCTGATACTGATTTTCAATCCAGCTATCAATCATTTGCTGAAGCCTGTACATTGGTTCCGTTGGGTGTTATCTGCCTTCTCTCCGCTCTGGCATATCATGAAATCAGCACTCAGTCACCCCATCAGGTCTGGATGGCCATACCGGAAAAAGCTAAGAAAATCA